>NZ_DASVWK010000042.1:0-2241 GCF_036389735.1 Archangium sp.
GAACAACCTGGCCCTATCGCGGTTCTCGACGGCGGAGTATCACCGCCTCGGCGTCCATACCTGCCCTGGCGGCGACCGCGATTCCACCCACAGCGCGGACGTGGACTACGCCGAGCTGCTGCCGAGCCTCTTCCAACTGAAGGTCGGGAATTTCTACATCGCGCTCGCGGGGGAGGAGGACCCCACCCGCGTACTCAAGATCATCCGGCGGAACATGAAGCCCGGACACCGGGTCTTCGTTGGCGTGGTGTCTCCCATCGACCCTCGTATCGAGGCCGCGGAAGAGGTGCGAGATCGGATCCTCGAGGCCGCGCGGTACATTCCGGTGGAGCAGCTGGGCACGACGGACGACTGTGGCTTCTCCCCGTTCAGCGACGACACGTCGACGAGCCGGGATGCCGCATTCGCGAAGATTCGTGCACGCGTACAGGGCACCGCCCTTGCTGCCAAGGCGCTCGGAGGAGGTTGATGAGTCTTCCGGACGACGAGGAGGTCCTGCTGCGCTCGGTTGCGCTGCAGAACGCGAGCAGCATTCTGCGCGCCCGTCAGCGGGCGGAAGCAGAGCTCCTTCGCACGAAGGAGGCGCTGCGTGAGAGTCAGGAGCGACTCACGGCCGCGCTGATGGCGGCGGGAACCGGCACCTTCCGCTGGGATTTCCAGACCGACACCGTCGAGTGGGACGGCAACCTCGACCGGCTCTTCGGTCTCGAGCCTGGCGGCAAGCAGTCGTTGCGGGCCTTCACCTCGGCCGTGCATCCGGACGACCGGGACGGGGTCGCCGAGCACTACCTGCAGTGCGCGCGCGACGGCTCGGATTTCGACAGGGAGTTCCGCGTCGTCCGTCCGGACGGCAGCGCACGGTGGATTTCCCAGAAGGCCAAGACCTTCGTCGACGATGACGGCAAGCCGCTCTACATGACGGGCGCCTGCGCCGACATCACCGCACGCAAGCAGGTCGAGGAGTCGCTGCGCCATAACGAGGAGCGGCTCCGGACGATGTTCAATCAGGCCGCCGTGGGCATCGCGCTCGCGACGCTCGAGGGCCGCGTCGTCGACATCAACGAGAAGTTCTCGGAGGTTCTCGGCTACAGCGCCGAGGAGATCCGGGACACCCCGTTCATTCGATTCACCCACCCGGACGACGTGGCGGAAACGCGGAGCGTGCTCAATCAACTGCTCGCCGGTACGCGGTCCGACATTGCGATGGAGAAGCGCTACCTGCGCAAGGACGGATCCGAGATCTGGAGCCGGACGACCCTCACGCTGTTGAAAGACGCGGACGGCAGACCGCGGCAATTTCTCGGCGTCATCGAGGACATCACCCCTCGCAAGCGCGCCGAGGCTGCCTTGCAGGAGGAGTCGAGAATCCTCGAGCTGCTCAACGAGACGGGAAAGAGCCTCGCATCCCAGCTCGACCTGCAGTCGCTCCTGCAGGCGGTGACGGACGCCGCGACCCAGCTGAGCGGCGCGCAGTTCGGAGCGTTTTTCTACAACACCCAGGATGAGAACGGAGACGCGTTCCTGCTCTACACGCTCTCGGGTGCGCCCCGCGAGGCGTTCGAGAAATTCGGGAAGCCACGCGCGACGGCGCTCTTCGGCCCGACCTTTCGCGGCGACGCGCCCATCCGGTGTGACGACGTCCTCCAGGACCCGCGCTACGGAAAGTGGGGTCCGCACCATGGCATGCCCAAGGGGCACCTGCCGGTGCGCAGCTACCTCGCGGTCCCCGTGCGCTCTCGCGGGGGGGCGCCCAGCGGAGGCCTGTTCTTCGGGCACTCGCAACCCGGCGTCTTCACCGAACGCGCCGAGCGGCTCGTCGTCGGTGTCGCGGCACAGGCGGGAATCGCCATCGACAATGCCCGCCTGTACGAGGCCGCCCAGAAGGCAGCCGCGGAGCGCCAGGCCCTGCTCGAGAGCGAGCGTGCGGCACGCGCGGCCGCGGAGCGGCTGAGTGAGCTCAAGGACGAGTTTCTCGCCACGCTCTCCCACGAGCTGCGCACGCCGCTCACGGCCATTCTCGGCTGGTCGCAGATCCTGCGGCGGAACCAGAAGACCCCTCAGGAGTATTCGAAAGGCCTGCAGATCATCGAGCGCAACGCGCGCCTGCAGACCCAGCTCATCGAGGATCTGCTGGACATGAGCCGCATCACCTCCGGGAAGCTGCGCCTGGAGGTCCAGCCGCTCCAGCCGGTGCTGCTCGTCGAGGCCGCGCTCGAGACCGTGAAGCCCGCCGCCGAGGCG
>NZ_DASVWK010000043.1:0-6449 GCF_036389735.1 Archangium sp.
CACCGAGCGGAAACCCGAGGACGCGCCGAAGGCTCCCGCCGCCTGAGGCGCCCCGGGGCGGCTCAGCCGTGGACCACGCGCTTGACGCCCCGGCGCAGCAACAGGTCGGGCAGCTTGAAGCGGTGATCGCCCCGCAGCACCAGTCGCTCCCCGTCCACCGAGCCGAAGCCCGAGGACACGTCGAAGGCTCCCGCGGCCTGACGGCTCAGCCGTGCACCACCCGCTTGACGCCCCGGCGCAGCAGCAGGTCGGGCAGCTTGAAGCGGTGGTCGCCTCGCAGCACCAGCCGCTCTCCCTCCACGGCACCCGTACAGGCCAGGCCCCGTTGCAGCGCCTGGAGCCACTCCCGCAGCTCGGCCTCGGGAAGGCCCAGGCCCTCCACCACCGTCACCTCCTCGCCACCACGTCCGGCTTCGAGCCGGAGCACCGCGCGCTCGGGCCCCTGGGGCGGGGGCTCGTCGGGGAAGTCCTCCTTGCGCAGTTGGGGCTTCGTGGAGGGCAGCGTGTCGCGCAGGCTCTCGAGCCGGGCGAACGGGTTGTGGAAGGTTCCCTTCGCGTCCTTGTCCTTCTGCTTGGCCATGGCGGTGGGCAGCGTGCTCGCTCCGCCCCCGCGCTTCAAGGCACCCGGCGTCCGACGAGCCGCGTGAGGAGGTCCTGGAACTCGTCCGGGCCGATGTCGAGCTGCTCGACGACATGCCCGTAGAGCAGGGCCGAGGGGACGGAGCGGCCCCCGCGCTCCTGTTCGAGCCGGTGCAGCGTGTGGAGGATGATGCGCTGGGGCCGGGTCAGGCCGTCGCGCACGTCGGGGATGGAGTCGCGGGGATCCCTGGGCACGCCCCCCTTCTACCCTGCCGGGCAGGTGGGATTGACAGCTCCTCCGTTAAAGCGGATATTGCGTACGTCCGTTTTCGCGGACATGGTTCCGCTATCGGAGAAGCAGACCCACCATGAGCCAGGCAGCCCAAGTCATCGATCTCGAAGAGTTCCGGAAGCGGCGCGAGCCCAGGCCCTCCTCTGCTCGGTCGCCTGCACCCATGACCCTCTGGACGCCGGTATGGGTGTGGGTCATGGTCTGGCCTGCGTGAAATCGGTTCGCGAAAACACCCCTCCGTCGAAGCAGGAGGAAGAGGCGACTCCAGCTCCCAAGGGCCGGGGTCGGAAGCGGGCGCAGAGCGAGAAGGCGGAAGCTCCTTCGGCTGCTCCCCCCACTGCCCCCGCCCCCGAGGACGAGTGGGCCTACGAGGTCGCGCACGGCGAGGCCTCGGCGGACCTCGCTCCCATCGTGGGCCGCAACCTGCGCCGCCTGCGCACCCAGCGCGGCCTCTCCCTGGAGCGCCTGGCCAAGGCATCCGGGGTGAGCCGGGCCATGCTGGGGCAGATCGAACTCGGACAGAGCGCGCCCACCATCAACGTCATCTGGAAGATCGCCCGGTCGCTGGGCATCCCGTTCTCGGCGCTCATCAGCACCACGGCCCAGAGCGGCACCCGGCTGATGCGCTCCACGCAGGCCAAGGTGCTCGCCTCCCATGACGGGCGCTTCACGTCGCGGGCGCTCTTCCCGTTCGACGAGCCGCGGCGCGTGGAGTTCTACGAGCTGCACCTGGCCGCGCGCGCGGAGGAGCGGGCGGATCCGCACCCGCCGGGGACGCTGGAGAACCTCGTGGTGACGGTGGGGCAGGTGGAGATCGAGCGTGGGGACGAGCGCCACGTGCTGGGCGCGGGCGACGCCATCGTGTTCGAGGCGGACGTGGCCCACGTCTACCGCAACGCGGGCACCGTGGACGCGGTGATGTACCTGGTGATGACGTACGCGGAGACGGTCGGCTAGGTCGCCGTCCTCCAGGAACACGAAGAGCCGGCGGGCCCCATGGGGCGCTCTCGCCGGCTCTCGCGTTTCAGGCCCTCAGGGGCCCGGTGCTACTTCGCCGAGCACATCATCATCGGCATGCCGTTGCACATCATCATCATCGGCATCCCCATGGACATCATCGAGTTCATGGCGTCGCAGCAATCCTTCATCATCTCCATCTGGCCCGCGTCCATGGGCATCATCCGGCACATCATGCCGTCCTTGCCCATCTCACAGGTCATCCGGGCCATCATGGGCATGCGCATCATCATGGGCATCATCATCGGCATGCCACCGCCCATCATCGGGTTCATGCCCATCATCGGGTTCATGCCGCCCATCATCGGGTTCATGCCCATCATGCCGTTCATCATCGGCATGGGCATACCGCCACCCATCATCATGGGGTTCATGCCCATCATCGGCATCATGCCGTTCATCATCGGCATCGGCATGGGCATGCCGCCACCCATCATCGGGTTCATCATTCCGGACTGCATCGGCATGCTGCTCATCTGCGTGGCAGGGGTCATGGCGCTTCCTCGTGGGTTCGGGTGGGTGTGACTCAGGGTGTGATCGCAGGCACGGAAGCTAGAGAGGGGGTTGCCCCCGGACAACGCGAGGAGACCTTTTC
Source organism: Archangium sp. (assembly GCF_036389735.1). Lineage (GTDB taxonomy): Bacteria > Myxococcota > Myxococcia > Myxococcales > Myxococcaceae > Archangium. Next base: position 2,484 of record NZ_DASVWK010000043.1, read on the forward strand.
CTCCAGTGAAACGGAGGCCCCGCCCCACCCGGCGGAGGCACGTGTCGGGCAGCGTGCAGAGGCCGGGACGGGGTGTGCACTTCCGGGCTAGAACTTCCCCATGCCGGGCACCTTCCCCCCCACGCGCTGGACCCTCATCCGCTCGGCACGCGGCTCCCCGGAAGCCCGCCGCGCGGCGCTCGAGTCGCTGCTGCGCACCTACTGGCGCCCCCTCTACGTCTTCATGCGCCGCCAGGGGCTGGACGCGGAGGCCGCTCGCGACGCGGTGCAGGATCTGCTCGTGCGGCTGCTGGAGCACGACTTCCTCGACCGGCTGAGCCCCGAAAAGGGCCGGCTGCGCGGCTACCTGCTGACCGCCGCGCGCAACCACCTCGTCCATCGGCACGAGCGCGAGAGCGCTGCCCGGCGTGGGGGCGGGGCCGTGCCGATGTCCCTGGACTTCGAGCTGGCGGAGCGGCTCGCCGCCGAGGACGCCCCGGGCCCGGACGAGGCCTTCGAGCGGGAGTGGGCGGCGAGCGTCATGGAGCGCGCCCTGGAGCGGCTGCGGGCCGAGTACGACAGCGGCGCGCGCAGCGGCCCCTTCGCCCTGGTGCTCCAGTTCTTCCGCCCGGGTGAGCCGCCGAGCTACCGGGAGGCCGCGGCGGAGCATGGCATGTCGCTGCCGCAGCTCAAGACGTTCCTCCACCGCGCGCGGGTGCGCTACCGCGAGCTGGTGCGCGAGGAGGTGGCGGACACGGTGGGTGAGCCCGAGGACACGGAGGCCGAGCTCGCCGAGCTGCTCCGGGTGTTGAAGCGATGAGCGCCGCCCGCTGCCCGCGCTGCGGGACTCCAGTGGACGCCACGCGCCTGGCGGTGTGTCCCGGGTGTCTCCTGGGCGAGGACGTGGAGGATCCGGGTCGCATCGGCTCGCTGGAGCTGGAGGAGGAGATTGGCCGGGGCGGCATGGGCCGCGTCTTCCGCGCGCGCCACGTGCGGCTGGACCGGGCGGTGGCGGTGAAGTTCCTCGCGGGGGAGGTCGCCTCCAGCCCCGAGGCCCAGGCCCGCTTCGCCCGGGAGGCGCGGGCGCTGGCGCTGTTGGACCACCCGAACATCGTCCGGGTGCACGACTTCGGAGACGAGGAGGGCGAGCGCTTCCTGGTGATGGAACTGGTGGAGGGCCGCTCGCTCGCGCAGGTGCTGCCGTTGCCCCCGGCGGAGGCCGTGCGCGTGGCCCTTCAGGTGTGCGACGCGCTGGCCTACGCGCACGCGCGCGGCGTGGTGCACCGGGACATCAAGCCCGCCAACATCCTCCTGGACGGCGAGGGGCGGGTGAAGGTGACGGACTTCGGAATCGCCCGCATCGTGCGCCCGGAGGGGCCGCGCGACACCCTCACCGCCTCGCACGTGGTGGTGGGCACCCCCGAGTACATGGCGCCCGAGGCGCTGGCCGGCGCCCCGCCCGACCCGAGAATGGACGTGTACGCGGTGGGCGCGCTGCTGCACGAGATGGTGACGGGCCGGCCCCCGGTGGCGGGCGCGCCCGTGCTGACGGGGGCGCTCGGGGTGGTGGTGCGGCGGGCGGTGGCGCTGGAGCCCTCGCGGCGCTACGCCAGCGCACAGGCCCTGGGGCTGGAGCTGCGGCGGCTCGCGGACGGGTCGCTGGAGGCGTCGCTGCCCCCGGACGAGGCGCTCTGGCTGCGCGCGGTGGCGGTGCTCCAGGCGGTGGCGGGCGCGCTCATGCTGTGGGCGCTCGTGGTGTCGGTGACGCCTCGCGTGCTGGCCCCGGGGCAGTTGGATCCGCTCACCATGCAGCCCGCGGCCCGGCTGGCGGACGGACGGGTGGTGACGCGGGCGCGCTTCGAGACCGGCCCCATCCTCGGCGCGGTGGCCGGCTTCGCGGTGGCGCTCGCGGCGTACGGGCTGTTGCGCAGGCACTGGCGCCACGAGGGCCTGGACGCCCCCGCTCCCGAGGTGCCGCTGCGCGAGGCCCGCACCTTCCTGGGCGTGGCGATGGGGTGCTCGGGCCTCTTCGCGCTGCGCGGCGTGCTGGAGCTGGGGGCGGGCCTCTCCATGCCCCCGTTCATGCCGCTGGTAGGGGGCCTGCTGGAGTTGTCGGCGCTCTACCTGCTGTGTGTCTCCACCCTGGAGGCGTGGCGGCGCCAGCGGCCCCTCTCCCGCGAGCCGGCCCTGTGGGTCGGGGTGCTGCTGATGCTCACCCCGCCCGTGTTGGAATTCAGCATGTACCTGTGGCACTGGCAGCCCTGAAAAGCCGCCCCGCAACCACGAAAATCCCTTCCGGTACTCCTCAGTGGAAGGGGAGGTCGGCGCCAACCCACGAGGGCACTGGAGCCCCGGGCGACCGCGCTCCCCCGAGGAGACGAGTCATGGATCCGGACCTGCTGGCGACCCCGGTGCCCCCCGCGTCGAGCCACTTCATGGTGGCGGCCTACCTGCTCTACCTGCTGGTGAGCATCGGGCTGACGGTGTGGGTGGCCAAGACGCTCCAGCGCAACGGGGCGCACTTCCTCCACGAGGCCTTCCTGGGCAAGGAGCGGCTGGCCGAGTCGGTGAACCACCTGCTGGTGGTGGGCTTCTACCTGATGAACATCGGCTACGTGGCGCTGTCGCTGAAAGAGCACCAGACCATCTGGACGGTGCAGGAGATCATCGAGCTGGTCTGCGGCAAGGTGGGCAAGGTGATGGTGGTGCTGGGGGCCATGCACTTCTTCAACCTGTATGTCTTCAACCGCATCCGCCGCACGGGCCAGCTCCGGAGCCAGCCGCCGCCGGTGCTGCCGCGCGAGTTCACCCGGGTGTCGTCGTCGGCCCCCGTGGCCGAGGGCGTCTGAGGTGCGCCATGCGAACCCTCTGCGTGCTGTATGACGAGACGTGCGGCTTCTGTGTGAGCTGTGCCCGGTGGCTGGGGTCTCAGCGCACGCTGGTGGGGCTCGAGTGCCTCCCGGCCGGAAGCGAGGCGGCGGCGCGACGCTTTCCCGAGCTGCGCCGCTCGGGCTCCGAGGAGGAGTTGGTGGTGGTGGACGAGGAGGGGGGCGTCTACCGCGACACCCAGGCGTGGCTGATGGTGCTGTGGGCGCTGGAGGAGTACCGGCCCTGGGCACAGCGCCTCTCCCAGCCCTCGCTGATGCCCCTGGCGCGCAACGCCTTCGAGCTGCTCTCCAGCAACCGCCGGAGGCTGTCCGACTGGCTGCACCTGGAGGACGAGGCGGTACGCAGGGATCTGGCCCAGGTTGGGGCTCCCGAGGCCCCGAAGTGCGCTCCGGGGGATGCGGCCTGCCGGCTCCCGCGCATGGCGCGGTGCTCGGGGTGTGGCAGGCCCTCGGTGGCGGGACGCACCGCCTGCCCTCACTGCCTGGCGGCGGTGGTCGACGCGCGGGAGCCGGCCTGAGTGCCCGGCATCAGTCGAGGAAGAAGTCCGGCAGCGGCTGCGTGCCGGGCTTCACGAGGTACTTCGTGAAGTCCGTCATGCCGGCCTCGCGCAGCAGGTCCTCGTCGATGAAGAAGTTGCCGGTGCACGAGCGGCTGTCGCGGGTGAGGATGGCATGGGCCGCATCGGACATGATCTCCGGGGTGCGGCTGGCCTCCATCATCTCCTGACCGCCAATCATGTTGATGGCGGCGGTGGCGATGACGGTGCGAGGCCAGAGCGCGTTGAAGGCCACGCCCTGGTCGCGGAACTCCTCGGCCATGCCGAGCATGCACATGCTCATGCCGTACTTGGCCATGGTGTAGGCCACGTGGTTCTGGAACCACTTGGGCTTCATGTTGAGCGGCGGCGAGAGGGTGAGGACGTGCGGGTTCTTCGCCTTGAGCAGCTCCGGCAAACACGCCTGGGTGGTGGCGTAGGTGCCGCGCACGTTGACGCCGAACATCAGGTCGAACTTCTTCATCGGCGTCTCCAGCGTGCCCGTCAGGCTGATGGCGCTGGCGTTGTTCACGAGGATGTCGATGCCGCCGAAGCGCTCCACC
>NZ_DASVWK010000044.1:0-7875 GCF_036389735.1 Archangium sp.
CTCCATCTGGAAGATGCCGGCGGTGTCGCCGCGGGCCATCAGCTCCCAGACCTTGTCGTCGTTGAGCGGAATCTTCTCGCGCAGGACGGCCTGGTCCGCGGGGAACTTCCGGTTCACGAGGTTCAGCGCGTGCTGGATGACGGTGAGCGTCTTGAGGCCGAGGAAGTCGAACTTCACCAGGCCCGCGGCCTCCACCTCGTCCTTGGCGAACTGGGTAATCAGCGTCTGCTCACCCGGGGGCTGGTAGGTGGGGACGAACTCCCACAGCGGCTTGTCGGCGATGACGACGCCGGCCGCGTGCATGCCGGGCTGGCGGTGCAGGCCCTCCAGCGCGAGGGCGATCTCCAGCACGTCCTTGGTGGTGACGTCCTTGCCGTCCACCTGCCCGATGGCGGTGGGCTTCTCCATCATCTCCTTGAGGCGCGGCTCCTGCTCGATGGCGTCCTTGAGGGTGATGCCGAGCACCTCGGGCACCAGCTTGGCGATGCGGTCACCCTCGCTGAAGGGCAGCGCGAACACGCGGCACACGTCGCGCAGCACGCTCTTGGCCTTGAGCGAGCCGAAGGTGATGATCTGCCCGACGTTGTTCTCGCCGTACTTGCGGCCCACGTACTTGATGACCTCGTCGCGCCGGTCCTGGCAGAAGTCGATATCGAAGTCCGGCATCGACACGCGCTCGGGGTTGAGGAAGCGCTCGAAGAGGAGGTTGTACGGGAGCGGATCCAGGTCGGTGATGCGCAGGCAGTAGGCCACCAGCGAACCGGCGCCCGAGCCACGGCCCGGCCCCACCGGGATGCCGTTCTGCTTGGCCCAGTTGATGAAGTCCTGGACGATGAGGAAGTAGCCGCTGAACCCCATCTTCTGGATGACGCCGATCTCCAGCTCCAGCCGGGCCTTGTAGGGCTCGCGGTCCACGGGCGGCTGGCCGGCGCGGTAGCGCGCCAGGTTGATCTCCTTGAAGCGCTCCTCGAGGTTGGCGCGCGCCAGCTCCGCCATGAAGCTGTCCGGCGAGTGGGTGTCGGGCACCTGGAAGGTGGGCAGCATGGGCTTGCCCAGCTTCAGCTCCAGGTTGATCTGCTCGACGATGCGCTGGGTGTTGTGGACGGCCTCGGGGGTGTCCTTGAAGTACTCCAGCATCTCCTGCGGACTGGTGACGTAGAGCTTGTCCGTGGAGTGCTTCATGCGCTTGCCGTCGGCGAGCGTCTTGCCGCTGGCGATGCACATGAGGAGCTCGTGGGCGCGCGCGTCCTCCTTCTTGATGTAGTGCGCGTCCGCGGTGGCGCACAGCGGGATGTCCACGTCCCGGCTGAGCTGCTTGAGGTTCTCGTTGGCCTTCTCCTGCTCGGGCATCCCGTTGGATTGGACCTCGAGGAAGAAGTGGTCGGGCTCGAAGATGCTCTTGTACTCGAGCGCCGCCCGGCGGGCGTGGTCCATGTCCCCGCGGAAGGCCGCGCCGGTGACTTCTCCACCCAGGCACGCCGTGAGCGCGAAGAGGCCCTTGCTGTGGCTCTTGAGCAGCTCCTTGTCGATGCGCGGGTGGTAGTAGAAGCCCTCGCGGTAGGCCATGGACGAGAGGTACTTGAGGTTGTCGTACCCCTCCTTGTTCTTGGCCAGCAGGATGAGGTGGTGGCCCACCTTCTCCGTGCGGTCCTTGCGACCCTTGGGACCGGCGACGTAGGTCTCCATGCCGATGATCGGCTTGATGCCCGCGTCCTTGGCCTTCTTGTAGAAGTCGATGGTGGCGAACATGTTGCCGTGATCCGTCACGGCCACGCTCGTCATCCCCTTCTCCTTCACCGTCTTGATGAGGTCCTTCATCCGGATCGCCCCATCCAGGAGCGAGTACAGGGAGTGCAGGTGGAGATGGGTAAAGGACATGGCGGAAAAGTAGTCAGGACAGCGGGGGTACACCAGACATTCGTTCAGCCCCGCGACGCTCGCCAGTTCTTGGCCGGGCGATGCGTCCGGAGCCGAAAACTCGGCCTCGGCGCTTTGTGCCACGCCCTACACCCAGGGTGAAGGAGCCACCAGGTCGGGAGCGGCCCACACGGCCTGCCAGCTGGGATTTCCCCCGAGCGCTCCCCTGGCCGGTCGCTCAACGGGCGGGCGCTTCACACTTCTTCACGCCACGCACAAACGCCCCAAATGGTCGCCTCGCATTCTGTCCACCGTCGCCGATTGACGGCGCCACGGACAGAAACGGAGCCCCGCGAGGCTCCCGGGAGCATACGCCATGAACACGAAGAACAAGATCCTCGTCGCCGGTTCCGCCGTCCTCGCCATGGTCCTCCTCACCGGCTTCCGCGGGGGCTCCATGGGCTGCGGCGCGCGCGATCCCGAGCGCGTGAAGCAGATGGTCACCTGGAAGCTGGATGACCGCCTGGAGGGCCTGAAGGCCACCGACGCCCAGAAGCAGTCCATCCACGGGCTGAAGGACTCGCTCTTCGAGGACGGCAAGCGCCTCTTCGAGGAGCAGAAGGGCGCCCGGGCCGAGCTGCTGGACCAGTGGGAGTCGCCCACCCCGGACGCCCGGGCCGTGCACGCCCTGGTGGACGCGCGCCTGGACGCCGTCCGCGCCTTCGCCCACAAGGTGACGGACGCCGCCCTGGAGGCCCACCGCATCCTCACCCCGGAGCAGCGCCAGCAGGTGACGGCCGAGGTTCGTGAGCACCTGAACGCTCGCTGACCCTCGAATGCACACATTGTGGACGAAAGGGCGCGCTCCCACCTTTTGAGCGCGCCCGCCGTGACTACCCTGGGGGCGTGCCCCAGAACTTCGACGAGTACGCCCGCCGCATCCGCGGCTATTTCAACATCGCCGATGTGAACGAGTACGCCCGGGTCCTGGAGGGGGGTGTCGAGTACCCCCTCTTCCGGCTCATCGTTCCCGGAGAGCGTTGGCTGGTCATCACCTCGGGCTTCCACGGCGAGGAGCCCGCCGGCCCGCTCACGCTGATGCATCACTTCGCCGACATCGCCGCCTACGCCAAGGAACGAGGGGTGGGCCTGCGGGTGTACCCGTGCATCAACCCCTCGGGCTTCGTGGACGGGACGCGCTACAACCGCAGCGGCGAGAAACCCAACAACGACTTCATGCGCTACGAGACGGCCCCAGGCGAGTGGAAGGGCGAGCTCGTGGGCGAGGAGCCCTTCCTGCGCTGGGCACTCTACGACGGGGGTCCCAAGGAGACGCGGGCGGTGCGCTCGGACATCGCGCGCTACCCCGCTCCGGCCGCCGCGCTGGACATCCACCAGGACAACTACCTGCCGGGCTCCGCCACGTACGCCTATACCTTCGGGGACAAGGATGCCTTCCGGCCCTTCATGAAGGCGGCCACGGAGCATGCCACCGTCATCCGCAACGACAAGGTGGACGAGGTCAATCGCACGGACCGGGATGGTCTCATCGAGTACCACGATGGGAGCGTGACGGATTACTTCATGCGCCTGGGGGTGCCCTATGCTGCGGCACTGGAGACCACCACGCGGACTCCGCTAGAAGCCTGCCACGCCATCAACCTCATCTGGATCCGCGGCTTCATCGACCTGGCCGCGCGTGGACGCGGGAGCACCTGATGATTCGCCGACCTCTGGGTAACACGGGCCTCCAGGTCTCCCTCCTGGGTTTTGGAGCGGGGCCCGTGGGCAGCCCGGAGCTGTCGGAAGCCGACGCCGAGGCCTTGTTGAACGGGGTGCTGGACGCGGGCATCAACCTGCTCGACACGGCCCCCAGCTACGGGCGATCCGAGGAGCGGATTGGCCGGGCCTTGCAGGGGCGGCGGGGGGACTTCGTGCTGTCCACCAAGTGTGGCTACGGGGTGCCCGGCGTGGAGGACTGGACGGGGCCCTGCATTGCCCAGGGAATCGACCTGGCCCTGCGCCGGCTGCGCACCGACTACCTGGACCTCGTGCACTTCCACTCGTGCCCGGTGGAGGTGTTGGAGCGCCCGGGCGTGGTGGACGCGCTTCGGCACGCCGTCGAGCAGGGCAAGGTGCGCGTGGCCGCGTACTCGGGCGAGAGCGCGCCCCTGGGGTGGGCCCTGCACTCGGGGGCCTTCGGCTCCGTGCAGATGTCCGTGAATGTCTTCGACCAGCGCGTGCTCGACTGGGCGCTGCCCGTGGCCGTGGAGAAGGGCATCGGCGTCATCGCCAAGCGCCCGCTGGGGAACGCGCCCTGGCGCTTCTCCGAGCGCCCCTCCGCCCCGGACATCGCCACCTACTGGGACCGGATGCGCACCCTGGGCCTGGACACCGAGGGCCTCGACTGGAGCGAGCTGGCCCTGCGCTTCGCCGCCTTCGTGCCGGGCGTGGCGAGTTGCATCGTCGGCACCACGCGCACGGAGAACCTCCAACGCAACCTGCGCGCCCTGGAGAAGGGCCCTCTCTCCGGGGACCTGGTGGAACGCATCCGCGGCGCCTTCCGGCGGAATGACCAGGGCTGGGACGGGCTCATCTGACCGGAGGCGGGTGCGCTAAGGTGAGGACCCATGTCCTCAGACACTCTCCCGGACAACGGCCCTTCCGTGCGTGTCTCCGGGTGGCGGATCGTCCTGCTCACCGTCTCACCCGCCGTGGCGCACGGCTTCACGCACTACCTGCGCGCTCGAGGCCATGACGTGGTGGCGCTGGTCGCGCCCCCGGGGATTCATGGCCGGCGGCCCCATGACGCCGCGGGGTGGGCCGCTCTGACGCAGCTGCTCATGGCCGCGCCCCCCTCGCTCGATGTGGTCCTCGCCAGCGAGCGCTCCCATCTCACGCCGCTGCTCACGGCCCTGAAGCCCGATCTCCTCTTGAGCTTCTTCTTTCCCTGGCGCATCCCTCCCGAGGCGCTCGCGGTGGCTTCCCTCGGCGCGGTCAATGGCCACCCCTCGCTGCTGCCACGCTACCGGGGACCCAATCCCCTGGGCTGGGCGATGCGCAACGACGACCCGGAGCTGGGCATGTCCTTCCACCGGATGGCCGCGGAGTTCGACACCGGCCCACTGCTCGCCCAGGGACGGATTCCCATCGAGGACTCGGACACCGCCGAGAGCCTCTTCGAGAAGCTGATGGAGGAGTGCGCCTCGCTCATGCCGCAAGTCCTCGAACGGGTGGCCTGGGGCGATGTGGGCGAGCCCCAGACGCCGACGGACGCGAGCCATGCACCCCTCTTCGAGCAGTCCTACCGCGAGGTGGACTGGCGCCAACCGGCTCGCGCGGTGCACGTCCAGGTGCGCGCCTGCGGCATCGGCTCCTGGGGCGGCCAGGAGGGGGATGCGCTCGCCCTCCTGGAGGGCAGGACGGTGCGGGTTCAGCGCACCCGGTTGGCGGGCCCGGGAGACGGGCGGGCCGAGCCCGGCACCGTGCTGGCCCGTGAGGGCGAGGAGCTCCTCGTCCAATGCGGGGATGCTCCGCTCTGGGTCCGGCTCCAGCCCGGAGAGCTGTCGTGAGGCGCTGGAATGGTTGGGGACACGCCGCCGTCAGCTACCCGCTGCCGGAGACCGCCGCCTCCGTCCTCGCGGAGAAGATCGGCCCGGGCACTCCGCCCCATGATGTCTCCCTCCACGAGGTGATGGCCTCCGTGCCTCCCTCCCGGCTGCCTCCGCACCCCCTCGTCTCCACCGAGCCCGAGCTCCGCGTGCGCCATGCCCGCGGGCAGAGCTTCCCGGACCTCATCGCCCTGCGCAGCGGCCGTGTCCCCGCCTTTCCCGACGGGGTCGCCCGCCCCCGGGACTCCGAGGAGGTGCGCGCCCTCTTCGACTACGCGCGAGCGACCCCTCCAAGGAGTCCCGGGAGCACCTCGTGCTCGATGGCTGCTGCGGCGCGTGCGGCTGGGCCTGCTGCTGCCCGAGGGGGGCTCGGCGCACCTGCCCGCCCTCCGCGCCCTCTGCCAGCGGGAGCTGGGCTGGGATGACGCGCGCTGGGACTCCGAGGCGCGGGCCTACCTGACGCTCTGGCGCACCCACTACGCCCTGCCCGAGCAGCCTCGCCTTCCCGCGCTCATGCGTTGGTGAGTGGCGCCTCGCCAGATTCGAGCATTGACCCGGCCCTCCCCCGGGGGGAACGTTCCCGCGACGAGCCCGTGTGGAGGGGTACATGAGTCGTGTCGTAGGCAAACTGGGTTGGGCCCTGCTCGCCACTCTTGGCGCGTTCTGCCTGGGGACGGTGGCGCTGCACCGGGGCGAGACGATCAACGCCATCTGGCTGGTGGTGGCGGCCGTCTGCGTCTACCTGCTCGGCTACCGCTTCTACGGCCGCTACATCGCCGACAAGGCCCTGGTGTTGGATCCCACGCGGGCCACACCAGCCCAGCGCCGCAATGACGGACTGGACTACGTCCCCACCGACAAGTGGGTCCTCTTCGGCCACCACTTCGCCGCCATCGCGGGCGCGGGACCGCTGGTGGGTCCGGTGCTCGCCTCGCAGATGGGCTACCTGCCCGGCACGATGTGGATCCTCTTCGGCGTGGTGCTGGCCGGCGCGGTGCAAGACTTCATGATCCTCTTCCTGTCCGTCCGCCGCGACGGCAAGTCCCTGGGCGACATGGTGCGCATGGAGCTGGGACCCGCCGCCGGGGTGGTGACGATGATCGGCGTGCTGATGATCATGATGATCATCCTCGCGGTGCTGGCCCTGGTGGTCGTCAAGGCCCTGGCCGAGAGCCCCTGGGGCACATTCACGGTCGCGATGACCATGCCCATCGCCGTGCTGATGGGCGTCTATCTGCGCTACTTCCGCCCTGGCCGCGTGCTCGAGGTGTCGATCCTCGGCTTCGTGCTGTTGATGCTGTCCATCTGGCTGGGCGGAAGCGTCGCCGAGTCGCCGACCCTGGCACCGCTCTTCACCTTCGATGGCAAGTCGCTCGCCTGGATGCTGATCGCCTACGGTTTCTGCGCCTCGGTGCTACCGGTGTGGCTGCTGCTGGCGCCGCGCGACTACCTGTCCACCTTCCTGAAGATCGGCACCATCCTGCTGCTGGCGGTGGGCATCCTCCTGGCCGCGCCGGAGCTGAAGATGCCGGCGGTGACCCGGTTCGTCGACGGCACCGGCCCGGTGTTCGCGGGAAACCTGTTCCCCTTCCTCTTCATCACCATCGCCTGCGGCGCGGTGTCGGGCTGGCACTCGCTGATCTCCTCGGGCACCACGCCGAAGATGCTGGCCAACGAGCGCGAGACGCTCATGGTGGGCTACGGCGCCATGCTGATGGAGTCCTTCGTCGCCATCATGGCGCTGATCGCCGCCACGGTGCTCGACCCGGGCGTGTACTTCGCCATGAACTCGCCGCCCGGAGTGATTGGCACCACCGTCGAGCAGGCGGCCCAGACGATCAGCCAGTGGGGCTTCGTGGTCACCCCCGACGTGCTCGCCCAGACGGCCCGGGACATCGGCGAGTCGTCCATCCTGTCTCGCGCGGGTGGCGCGCCGACCCTGGCGGTGGGCATGGCGCAGATCCTCCATGGGCTGGTGGGAGGCCAGGGCATGATGGCCTTCTGGTACCACTACGCCATCCTGTTCGAGGCGCTCTTCATCCTCACCACGGTGGACGCGGGCACGCGGGTGGGCCGCTTCATGATCCAGGAGCTGGCCGGGCTGGTCTACGCACCGCTGCGGAGGACCGAGTCCTGGACCGCCAACCTCATCGCGACGGCGATCTGCGTGGCGGGCTGGGGCTATTTCCTCTACCAGGGCGTGGTGGATCCGCTGGGAGGCATCAACACGCTCTGGCCGCTGTTCGGCATCGCCAACCAGATGCTGGCCGCCATCGCGCTGACGCTGGCCTGCGTGGTGCTCGTGAAGATGAAGCGCGAGCGCTTCCTGTGGATTCCGGCGATTCCCACCGTGTGGCTGGTGTACTGCACGCTGACGGCCGGCTGGCAGAAGGTGTTCGGCGGGGAG
>NZ_DASVWK010000045.1:0-7246 GCF_036389735.1 Archangium sp.
CACGCCGTCCACCCGGCCGTTGAAGGACGGGCGCATCGTGAGCTGCGTGATGCCGTACGTGCGGCACATCGACCACACCGAGCACGACATCAAGTGCGTCGTCACCGAGCACGGCTACGCGCTCAACATGGACATCCGCTCACCCAAGCGGCGTGCCGTGGACATCATCGAGCGGTGCGCGCACCCGCACTTCCGCCCGCTGCTGCACGCCTACCTGGACATCGCGGGCGCGGGGGACGAGCCCCGGCCCACCGACCTCAAGGCCCTGGAGGGCTGGTGGCGGGATTACGATCAGGCCTGCCGCGCCTTCCCCAAGGGCGGATGAGCCTTCAGTCGGCGGCCTCCGCGGTGGGCAGCAACCCCGCGCGGTGCATCGCCTCGAGCGTCAGGTCGGCGAGCTTCTGGTAGCCCTCGGGGCTCGGGTGGAACCCGTCGGAGGAGAGCCAACTGGCGTGCTGGGGCAGCTCCTTCGAGGCGGGCACGAGGTCCACCACCAGGACGCGCTGGCCGTAGGGCCGGGCCGCGGCGGCGATGGCGGCATTCCACGCGCTCGCGGTCTCGCGGAGCTGTGCGCGCGCCTGCGGTGAGGCGTGGCCTGGGGCGAGGGCGGCGAGGTCCGGGACGTTGAGCAGCACCACCTGGGCCTCCGTCTCCCGCGTCAGCCGCTCGAGCGTGGCCTGGAGCGACTTCTGGTAGGTGGGCAGGGGCACGTGGCCGAGGGCGTCGTTCACCGAGAGCCACATCGTCACGAGCGTGGGCCGGAAGGCGATGGCGCGGGGCACCTCGACCTTCACCGCCTCCCCGAGGGTGATGCCACTGCGGGCGAAGCGCTCGTACACGGTATTCCCGGGCAGCGCCGCGTGGATGCGCGCGGTCCAGTTCTCCCGTGTGGGGGTGCGGCTCCCTACGCCCACCGTGTCGGAGGCGCCGAGGGCGGCGTAGCGGATGGGCGTGCGCAGGGCCACGGAGGAGTGGGGGGCCTCGGCACAGGCGGGGGTGGTCATCATCGGGCTCAGCCCGAGCGCGGTCGCCAGGGTGATCAGGGTAGGGGTTTTCATGGGCTTGGGAGGGGGGAGATAAGGCCGGCGCCGCCGCGATTCACGGCGGGGCCGAGGTCCGCCTGGGGGCCAGCCATGGGGGCGGCCAGGGCCGAAGGGCACCACCGATAGCTCAAGGGCCACATCAGCAGGAAGGCCAGTCCCACGAGCAGCGCGAGCGCGGAGAGCGCATCGAATACGGAGAGGCGCGGGCTCATTCCACCTTCTGGACCTGGAAGCCGAGGCGAGGGAAGTGCACCACGACCTCGCCCGCGCGCGCATCGACACGCCGCACCGCGAGCTCATTGGGCCGCGAGAGCACGAGCGCTCCCTCCACCGGATCGACGCCGTAGTCGGTCGCGGCCACGGTGACGCGCTCGCCCCGCGCGAGGCCGTGCAGGTCCAGGAACGCCTCACCCTCCGTGGACACCGGCGTGCTGGAGGCGGCGAGCGCGACGGCCTCGCCACTCTCCATCTTTTCGGAGGTGCCGTGTCCCAGGGCCTGGACGCGCTCCATCCAGGCCGTCAGGTGGGGGTACGACTCGAGGATGCCCGCGACCCCGGCCGCCTGCCGGATGTACCAGAGCGGATGGTAGACGGAGAAGTCGGCGAGGCTCGTGGCCTTCCCGAGGAGCCAGGGGCGGTCGTCCGCGAGCTGGGCTTCGAGCTGTTCGAGGTAGAGCCGCAGCGCCCCGATGGCTTCCGGCACGCGCATGCGGGGCGCGTTGGCGCGGAAGGCCGCGCGGTCCGCCATGAAGGCCTTGAGGTGCTCGGGCGGCAGGTTGCCGAAGATGCTCTGAAGGCCCGCCGGCTGGAAGCTGTAGGCGATCGCGGTCCAGAACAGGGTCGAGTCCGCCCACTGCGCCTGGATGCGCGCCAGGCCCGCTGACTCGGCCGGATACAGCGTCGGCGTTGGCGCGAGCCGCTCCAGCACGTCCGCGATCAGCGCCGTATCGCAGTAGATGTCCGCGCCAATCTGCAGGAGGGGCGTCTTGCGGTAGCCACCCGTCAGGGCGATCACGTCCGGCTTGGGCATGATCGCGGGAATGATGACGGAGGTCCATCGCAGGCCCTTGAAGCCGAGCAGGGTGCGGACCTTCTCGGAGAAGGGCGAGCGTGGGTAGTGGTGCAGGATGAGCTGGGACATGGTGACAGCGAGCCAGAGGTGTGTCCTGCGTGCAACAAGCTTGTGCTTCCCGGTGTAGCATCCGCGCCCCTCACCCCCGGAGGACTCGAATGGACCGCATCGTCAGAACCGCAGTCATGTCGTTGGGGTTGCTCATCGCCCTGACAGGAACCCCCGCCCGTGCCGATGGGCTCGGCACCATTCCCTATGGCGACAACTGCTGGGGCACTGGCACGGACGCCGACCGCGACGGGCTCAACGATGATTGCGAGTACCAGGTCGCCTACTGGTTCATGCCCCGCTTCTGGTTCGACAGTGGTGAGAGCGGCTATGGCCGGCGTCCCTACTACGCGGTGAAGAGCACCAGCTTCTCCACCCGCACGCTCCAGATCTTCTACATGGACACCTTCTTCGAGGACACCGGTGTCTCCACCGGGCACGACGGAGATCCCGAGTTCCAGATCCTCGAGATCCATTACTCCGGCGGCCGGTGGTACCTCGACTGGGCCTACCTGTCCGCCCATCGCAAGAGCAGCTGTGACTCGTCGGCCTGGTACTCCTCCTCCCAGCTCGAGTACGACACCGCCAGCGATTCCCGCAATGCCTATCGCGGCTGGCCCACGCTCTACGTCGCCGAGGACAAGCACGCCACCTACAACAACTTGAGCACCTGCGACAGCGGCTGCTTCGCCCAGGACTATTGCAGCCGTTATGCCTCTCAGCTCCTCGACACCACGGACAAGCTCGTCTCCCGCAACGTGGGCTCGACGACGGTGCAGTTGATCAACTCCGTCACCCTCAATGGCAAGACCGAGCGCCTGCTCGATGACGTGGAGTTCAAGGGCTGGGATGATCAGTGGTACCGGAACAACTCGCAAGGCTATCGCCGCCACCTGAACGACTTCGGGTTCTAGTGCTCTCGGAACGTTCAGGCTCCAGGACGCGAGCCTTCATGGGGCTCGCGGCCGCGACGGTACTGCTCGTGCTCGCCGTCGCGCTGTGGCTCCGGCGGGACGGCGTCGAGCCGTCTCCTCCCCGCGTCACCGAGAGCGGACCTCCCGCCGCGGTGGCGCGGCCTCACTCTCCGCTCGCTCCGCCGGCCCCAGCACCCGCCGCGCGTGTTCCCGTGCCCTCGGCCCCCTCGGTGGATGCGCTGTCCGCCGCCCTGCACGAGGAGCGGGTGTCGCTGGCGTCCAGTGTCCGGGTCGAGGGCATCGACATGGATCGGGCGTGGGTATGCGCGGGCGAAACCATCCACTTGTCCGCCCGAGTCGGCGGTGCGCCCGAGCCGGGCATGGTCTCCCGTTGGGTCTGGCCTGTCTCGGGAGGAGGCGCCGAGCTTCAGCCCGGCCCGACGCTCCAGTGGCGGGCGCCCATGGCGGCTGGCACGTACCGTGTGCGCTTCCAGGTCTGCACCGACCTCGGCGGGCGACGTGTCGGCGTGCTGGCCGAGCGCGAGGTGGAGATCGACGTCCGCGCGTGTGGTCGGGGCGAGCAACAGCGGCACGATCCGCTCCGCCTCGGCCTCACCCAGCGAGGGCAGGGGACCTTCTCGTTCCAGGCGGTGTACCAGGGCCCCGCGCGTGTCACGGTGTATGCGTGGGACTTCGGCGACGGCTCCACCACGACGACGACCGAGCCCACCGTCGAGCATACCTATTCGCTCCAGGGGCTCGGCGCCCAGGAGCTCAAGAGCTTCACCGTGCGCCTTCAAGCCCGCCTCGACCGGGGTGGGCCCCTGGAGGCCACCGTGTTCGCCCTCGCGCGCGGGCAGCCTCCCGCCGAGGCGCCCCCTCCCGTCGAGCTGCGCATCTCCCGCTGGCGTCCCAACTCCGACGGCGGCTGGCGCAGCGAGGTGGTGGTGCGGGCTCCGGAAAAGACAGACATCACCTGGGAGCGCCTCGAGCGCATCTCGGTGCACTGGGACGGTGAGGCGGACTTCGCCACGCGCGACTGGCGCGAGGTCATCCACGTAGAGGAGCACCTCGAGCACGGTGGCTTTCGCGGGTACGTGAAGGTGAGCCCCGCCGAGGCATCCACCGATATCAAACAGATTCTCGACTCGCTGTATGGACATGACGCCACCGGCAAGGAGGTGGTGGTGTCCTGGAGCCCCTTCAAACGCGAGGCTCCCGCGCAGTCCCCCGAGGCCCCGGCACCACCTCCCCTGAAGTAGTGGCCAATGGCAGACGCGTTCAATGCTGAACGTGTGCGGGGGAGGCCTGTCACGATCGGGAACCGTCAGACGTCCCATTAAAATGAATGATGCAGTCTCGTCAGTGTCTCACCCCGGGGGAAACCATGCGTCTCCATGTCGTGTCCGGAATGTCTGTCTGCGCGCTGTCCCTGTCGCTGTTGGTGGGTTGTCCGGCCAAGAACATTCCCGACCCCGCGCCGCCACCCGGTGGGTGCGCCAGTGCGGAGGACGTCGGGCCCCAGGTGCGCCAGGAGAAGTTCCTCACCGCCGCTCGGGCCGTGCGGGGTGAGTACATCGTCGTCCTCAGGGCGCCGGCTCCGGGCGAGAAGTCACTCGCGCCCGCGCTCGTCGCCGAGAGGCTCGTGGCGAAGTATGGCGGCCAGGTGTTCCTCACCTACGAGCATGCGCTGCGCGGTTTCGCCATCCGGATGACTCCGGAGCAGGCTCGTGCCCTCGCCGCCGCCCCCGAGGTGGAGTACGTCGAGGAGAACGGGGTGATGTCCATCAGCGAGAGCCAGTCCGAGGCCACCTGGGGCATCGACCGGCTCGACCAGCAGAACCTGCCGCTGAACCAGACCTACCTCTACAACGCCAGCGGCAAGGGCGTGCACGCCTACATCATCGACACCGGCATCCGCATCACGCACCGGGAATTCGCTGGACGCGCGGAGCACAGCTTCGATGCCTTCTCGGACGGGCAGAAGGGCAACGACTGCAACGGCCATGGCACGCACGTGGCCGCTACCGTGGGCGGCAACCTCTATGGCGTCGCCAAGGGCGTCCAGCTCCACGCGGTGCGCGTGCTCAACTGCGAGGGCTCCGGCTCGACCGCCGGGGTGATCGCCGGCGTGGACTGGGTGGCCAACAACCGGGTGGCCCCCGCGGTGGCCAACATGAGCCTGGGGGGCGGCAAGAGCGATGCGCTCGATGACGCGGTCCGCCGTGCCATCGCCGCGGGCGTTACCTTCGTGGTCGCGGCGGGCAACGAGAACCAGGACGCCTGCGTGCGCTCTCCGGCTCGCACCTCCGAGGCCATCACCGTGGGCGCCACTTCCAATAACGACCAGCGTGCCTCCTACTCCAACTGGGGTCGCTGCGTGGACGTCTTCGCCCCGGGCAGCGAGATCCTCTCGGCCTGGCCCACGGATGACGCCTCCACCCGCGTCCTCAATGGCACCTCGATGGCCACTCCGCACGTGGCGGGCGTCGCCGCGCTCTTCCTGGAGCGCAACGCCTCCGCCTCGCCCGCCGCGGTGACCTCCGCGCTCATCGACAACGCCACGCCGGGCAAGGTGGCCAAGGCCGGGACGTGCTCGCCCAACCGGCTGATGTTCTCCGGCTTCATTGGCGCTCCCACCCTGAAGCCCGTCGTCCAGACGGCCAGCGACAAGGCGGAGTAGCACCCCCCAGGGTGACTCGGTAGGGAAGGGGAGCTCGTCCGCTTGAGGCGGCTCCTCCTCCCGACCCGGAGGTCGCCGTTACGGGGTCTGCTGGGGCTGCGTGGCCTTCACCGCCGCGTGCACCTTCTCGCGCAGCGCCTGCTTGCGCTCCTTGAACTGCTGGCGCTGCTCCTCGGTGAGCTGTCCGCCGCTCGCCTGACGCTGGGCCTGCACGTCCGCGCGGAGCTGCCGGGCCTCGGCGAGGAACGTGTCCGCCTGGGCCTGGGTGAGGCGACCGTGCTCGACGGCGCGGTTCAGCCGGCGCTCCATGCGCTCCAGCTTCCGCAGCATCTTCCCTTCCTTGCGACCGTGCGCCTCCTTCGGGGCGGAGGTGGCCTCCTCGGCGAGCACGGGGGCGGCGAACAGCAGCGAGGCAACGGCGGCGGACAGGGCGAGCTTCAGGCGCATGATGGGGTCTCCTGGCAGAGGGGACGCCGGAGCCTTTCCGGCGTCTTCTGCTCGTTAGAACCCCGGAGCGGGCGGAAGGTTAAATCCGGCTCAAGCCCGCTTGCGCCGGGCCACGGGCTCGAAGGGCGCCGCGTCGATGCGCACCCCCACGTACGAGGGGAAGCGCGGCACGCCGTCGTTGGACAGCTCCTGGTAGCGGAAGGTGATGATGGTGCCCACCACGGGCGGATTCTCCCGCTCCTTGTCCGACAAGCCGGTGCCCACCGAGAAGCGGGTGCCGTCGCGCAGCTCCACCTCCAGCGCTCCCACCCGGCCCTTGTGCTTGCCCGCGCCCGCCGTATGCCCCACCACGCGCGCCTCGTCGTCCTTGAAGCTCTTCACCTTCAGCAGCGTGTGCGAGCGGCCTGACTCGTAGCGCGAGCCCGGCTGGCGCAGCATCAGCCCCTCGCCCCCGAGCCCCTCCACTCGCGCCAGCTCCCGGCGCAGGTGATCCACTCCGTGGCAGGGCTCGTGCGGCAGCCACTCGGCGTACGGCGGCGCCACGTCCTCCACGAACCGCTCGCAGTGGGCGATCCGCTCCTCGAAGGGGGCATCCATCCCCGGCGCGTCGAAGATGACGAAGGCCAGCTCCTTCCAGTCGTCGCTCCGGTCCTGCCGCCGCACGATGCTCACCGTGCGCTGGAACTTCTTGCGCCCGCCGAACAGCTCTCCGTCGAGGGGGTAGTCCGGCAGCTTCTCGGTGAACCAGTCGGGAGCGAAGAACGGGTTGCCCTGGCGCGAGAAGAACTGCTTGCCGTCCCAGTAGGCCCGCACGCCGTCGAGCTTCTCGCTCATCCACCAGCCCGTCAGGTCGACATCGTTCTCCCACGAGTGCGCCAGCAGCAGCGGCGGGGCGGTGACGGTGTCCGAGGTCGCCGGGGTGCTCGCGCTCGCCCGGGGCCGGACGTTGCGGGCTGGCTTCGCGGGCTCGCTGGCCTCCGAGGCACCCACGCGGGCGTCCTCCGCCGCATCCCCCCGGACCTTGCGCAGGTGCTTGCAC
>NZ_DASVWK010000046.1:0-7176 GCF_036389735.1 Archangium sp.
CCGCCGCGAGGACTACGTGGCCGCCGGCGGCTTCGACAAGAGCCTCGGCCAGTCCGAGGACATCGAGCTGGGCGTGCGCCTGGAGAAGGCCGGCTGCCGCTTCGAGTTCTGCACCGAGGCGTATGTCCTCCACGGCTCGGACCACACCCTCCTGGAGAAGTGGCTCAAGCGCGCGCACCGCTACGGCATCTTCGACTCGCACGTGGCGGCCAAGCACCCGGACGTGCCGCAGGTGGACCCGTGGCGCTTCCTCTTCGAGATGAACGCCCTGGCCCGGCCGCTGCTCGCCGCCGCGGTGGTGGCGCCCGAGGCCACCCGCCCCCTGACGCGGGCGGTGATGGGAGCGGCCCAGCTGGCCGACAAGGCGGGGCTGACCAAGGCGGCCTTCGCGGGCACCTCGGTGACGTACGCCATGGAGTACCTGCGCGGGGCGCGCGCCGAGGCGGGCTCGCTGGGCAAGGCGGCCCGGCACGTGGCCCGCTACGCGCTCACCGGTGGCAAGCCCGGCCAGGTGCTGCGGCTCGTCCGCGCCCTCAAGGATGACGCGGTGCAGGTGGCGCGCTCCGAGCACGGCGGCACGGGCGTGAAGGCCGTGGCCTCCATGGTGCTCACCTCGGATGGCTACCGGGTGCTGGCGCTCCAGCGGCTGCGCGAGGCGTCGCGCGGGCTGGGCATTCCGCTCGGCAACCACGCGCTGCGCGTGATTCAGACGGCGCTGCTGGGCGTGGAGGTGGGCAAGGACGTCGAGCTGGGCAGCGGCGTCTACTTCGTCCACAGCCTGGGCACCGTGGTGGGTGGCGACGCGAAGGTGGGCAACCGCGTGCGCTTCTACGGCAACAACACCGTGGGCACCGCCAAGGACGACGGCTACCCCGTCATCGAGGACGACGTGTGGGTGGGCGCCGGCGCGCGCATCCTCGGCCCCATCACCATTGGCGCCCGCTCGCGCATTGGCGCCAACGCGGTGGTGCTCAAGGACGTTCCCCCGGACAGCGTGGCGGTGGGCGTGCCCGCGCGCATCGTCCCCCGCAGAGACGTGGACGGCGAGTGATGCACGGAGCCGGTCGGAGCGGCGCACCCAGGTGGACACCCGGCAGGAGGGCCCGCGCGGCCCTGCTCGTCGGCGTGTACGCGTGCGCCCCGGGACTGGCCTCCTGCAAGCGAAACACCGCGGAGGCTTCCGCCGCGCAGGGCTCGCCCTCGGGCACCACCGTCTATGACATCCCCCCGCTCACCGAGGTGGCCTTCGCCACCACCCTCCAGGCCGGCTGGGAGGATGTGGGCTGGGCCGAGCGGGACCTGAAGAACCCCGGCCCCGCGAAGCTGCGCCTGGACAACATGGGCGGGTGGATGCTGCACAAGAAGGGCCTCCAGGGCGACTTCGGCGGGCTCGCGCTGCGCTACCGCGCTCCCTCCAGCTTCGGGGAGTTCCTCGAGGTGCGGCTCGACTCCGAGGGCGAGACGCTCTTCCCCCGGGTGCCCGTGGACTCGAGCCACGTGGCGCGCCGCGAGGGCGACTGGGTGCAGCTCTTCGTCCCCTTCGAGCAGCTCAACCCGGAGAAGGTGCCCTTCACCCGCATCGTCGTGCGCGCCCACAAGAAGGTGGCCGACGACTGGGTGGAGATGGATCAGGTGGGCCTCACCGCCCCCGGTGGCATGAAGCCCGCCTCAGGTACCTTCGTGGCGGAGCAGACGCGGCAGTCGGGCACCGGCGCCCAGACGGTCATCCAGCCGGTGGAGCTGGCCTTCGACAACGTCCTTCAGGCGGGCTGGGAGGATCGCGGCTGGTCCGAGAAGGACGTGAAGAACCCGGGCCCGGCGAAGGTGCGGCTGGCCAACATGGGCGGGTGGATTCTGCACAAGAAGGGCCTGGCGGTGGAGTCCGGCGGGCTCACGCTGCGCTACCGCCCCCCCGAGGGCTTCGGGGACTTCCTCGAGGTACGGCTGGACTCCGAGGGCGAAGTAATCTTCCCCCGCGTGCAGCTGTCGGACTCGTACGTCACCTCGCGCGAGGGCGGGTGGACGCAGGTGTTCGTCCCCCTGGCGGAGCTCAACCCGGAGAAGCATCCCTTCACGCAGATCGTCCTGCGCGCGCACAAGAAGGTGGGCGAGGACTGGGTGGAGCTGAACCAGGTGGGCTTCGCCAACCTCGTCACGCCCACCGGGACCCAGGGCCAGGCGCCAAAGACGGCCACCGAGGTGGGGGGCGGTCGCGTGGCCTTCGGTGACGCCAAGGCCACCAAGGTGGTGGTGGACTGCACCGCCCCCAGCCACCGAATCAGCCCGCTCATCTACGGCATCGCCTTCAGCAACCTGCGCGAGCTCAAGGAGAACCACCAGTGGGAGGTCGGCGCCACCGCGCGCCGCTGGGGTGGCAACCCCACCAGTCGCTACAACTGGAAGCTGGGCAACGTCTGGAACACGGCCAACGACTACTTCTTCCGCAACGTCATCCTCGGCACCAGCCCCCAGTACACCTCCGACAGCTTCCTCCAGGCCAACCTCCAGCACGGCGTCCAGTCCGCCCTCACCGTCCCCATGCTCGGCTGGGTGGCCAAGGACGCCACCTCCGTGGGCTTCCCCAAGTCCTTCTTCGGCCCCCAGCAGAAGATGGACCCGGACGTCCCCGAGGCTGGCAACGGCATTGGCCCCTCGGGCGAGGCGCTCAGCCCGCCCTCGCCCACGCAGACGAGCGTCGAGGCGCCTCCCTCGTTCATCCATGAGTGGGTGCGCTCCATCCGCGAGAAGGACCAGACGCGCGGGCGCAGCGTGCACCAGTACATCCTCGACAACGAGCCGATGCTCTGGAACACCACGCACCGCGACGTGCACCCCGAGCCCGCCACCTACGACGAGCTGCTCGAGCGCACCATCGCCTACGGCACCGCGGTGCGGCAGGCGGACCCGGACGCCGTCATCGCCGGCCCGGCCGAGTGGGGCTGGACGAACTACTACAACTCGGCGGCGGACGTGGCCCCGGGCGGCAACAAGAAGGATCGCAAGGCGCACGGCAACGTGCCGCTGCTCGCGTGGTACCTCAAGAAGCTCAGCGAGCACGAGAAGCAGACCGGCACCCGCATCCTCGACGTGGTGGACGTGCACTTCTACCCGCAGGGCGAGGGCATCGGCTTCGAGGAGTCGGGCGCCACCGACCCGGCCACCTCGGCGCGGCGCATCCGCTCCACCCGCGCGCTGTGGGACCCCACGTACACCGACGAGTCGTGGATCGATGACAAGGTGGAGCTGATTCCCCGCCTCAAGCGGTGGATCTCCGAGAACTACCCGGGCCGCGGCATCTCCATCGGCGAGTACAACTTCGGCGCCACCAAGCACATGAGCGGCGGCCTCGCGCAGGCCGAGGCCCTGGGGCGCTTCGCCGAGGGCAACCTCACCTCGGCCTTCCTCTTCACCTACCCGCCCAACCGCAGCCCCACCTTCTGGGCCTTCCGCGCCTACCGCAACTTCGACGGCAAGGGCGGCGGCTTCCAGGACAACTTCGTCCCCTCGCGGTTCGAGAAGGCCTCGGACGCCCAGGGCATGTCCCTGTTCGCCTCGCGCAGCGATGACGGCAAGCGCGTGGTGGCCGTGGCCCTCAACCTCCAGCCGGACGAGGCGCGCAACGCCCAGGTGGAGCTCCGGGGTTGTGGCCGCGTCGCGAGCGCGCGCGTGCTGGGCTACGCGGGAGATCCCTCGGGCTTCTCCGAGCGCAAGTCCTTCCTCCAGTCCGGCACGGGCATGCAGGTCATGCTGGCCCCCTGGTCCATGACGGTGCTGGACCTCACGCTCGCCCGGGAGTAGCACTCCCCGTGCATGCGCACCGTCATCCTCAGCGACCTGCACCTCGGTAACGGCGGGAGCTACGACATCTTCGCTGGAGACGAGGAGTTGCCCGTCCTGCTGGGCTCGCTCGCCACGTCGCCCACCCGCGTCGTCCTCAACGGGAACACCTTCGACTTCCTCCTCAATGAGGATCCGCCGGAGCTCGACGTGCCCCAGGCGGTGCGTCAGGCCCGCGAGCTGGTGACCCATGCGCCGACGGCGAAGGTGATGGCCGCGCTGGGCCGGGTGCTCCACGCGGGCGGCGAGGTCCTCATCGTCTTGGGCAACCACGACCTCGAGCTCGTGCTGCCCGAGGTGCAGGCGGTGCTCCGCGACGCGCTCCAACAGCCGGACTCCATCGCCTGGCGGCTGTCCTTCCCCGTGCCCACCGAGCCCCTGCTGCTCTCCGTGGGCGGAGCCAACATCCTCGTCACCCACGGCGAGCAGGGCGATGACACCAACCGCGTCGACCACGACACGTTGCTCGCCGGCACGTTTGGCCCGAGCACGCCCTTCCGCTATCCACCCGGCTCGCTGCTGGTGAAGAGCCTCCTCAACCCGCTCAAGTCCCGCGAGCACCTGCGCTACGTGGACCTGCTCAAGCCCGACATCGAGGGGACCGTCCTCACCGCGCTCGGCACCCACCCCGCCGCCGTCAAGGCCGTGCTCCCCCCCGACACGCTCCGGCTGCTCTGGCGCCTGCTCAAGAACCGCGGGCTGCGGCCGGCCTACTCCGGCGGCGAGGAACTCTCCGAATGGGAGGGCTTCGGCCAGCGCCTCTCCGAGGCCGGCCTGACGCAACCCGAGGCCGCGGCGCTCGCCAACGCACTGGTCGCCTCGGGGCCCATCTCCTTCGAGGGAGACGAGGCCCTCGAGCAGGCGCGGCTGAAGCTGGTGCGCGCGGGGCTCGGGCGCTACAGCCGGGCGGCCCCCTCCGTCCTCGCCCCCGAGCCCTCGGAGCTCGCGGAGGCCCGCCGGCTGGCGAGTCAGTACGAGGCACGCGCCGTGGTGATGGGACACACGCACTCGGCCCGCTGGCAGCAGCAGGCGTCCGGGCACGTCTACGCCAACACCGGCACGTGGATCTGGCTGCTGCGGATGCCCTCGCCGGAGGCGAGCGACGACACCTGGAGGGCCTTCCTCCAGGAGCTGCGGCGCAATCCCTCGCTGGAGACCGACTGTCAGCGGCTCGCGAAGGTGGAGCGGCGCCTCACCTGCGTGGTGGTGGAGCCCCAGCCCTCGGGTGGGGCGACGATGCGCCTCGCCGAGTGGAAGGCCGGGGCGCTGCACACCGTGTCCGAGGCCACCCTGCCCACCACGGCGGCGTAGCCCCCGACGGGGCTCGCCCTACTTGTCGAGCACCATGGTGCGGATGAAGCCCTTGGGGTGGCGCGCGTACGAGCGCAGGTGCATGGCCACGTCCACCATCCACGGCACCCAGTCGCCCGTGTCCAGCACCGCGTCCACCGCCCGCTCCTGGTTGCGCGCGTACCACTCGCGCCAGTGCTTCACCTCGGCCGACGACAGCCGGCCCGACAGCCCCTGCGCTCGCAGCAGCAGCTCGAAGATGCCCCGGTGGCAGTAGATGTACTGGCCCGCGCCCTTCCACCCCAGCGCGTCGCGCGCCACCTCGGCCAGCCGCTCCTCGTGGCCACACGCCGCCTCGTACACCAGCAGCGGCAGCGGCGAGCCCCGGGCGATGTCGAAGCCCATCTGGCTGTAGAAGCGCGGGTTGAAGTCGATGAGGAGCTGCTTGCCCCCGGCGCGGATGAACTCCACCTCGAAGGTGCCGTAATAGCCGAGCTTCTTGCACAGCGCCCGCAGCTTCTCGGCGAGCTCCGCGTCCACCGGCACCTCCTCGAAGCACAGGCCGATGCCCAGCTTGCGCGGCCGCTGGAGCACCTTCACCGCTCCGCGCCCCACGAACAGCTCGCCCGTGCGGTCCACGAAGCCGCTCAAGCTGAAGATGTTCTGCGCCGCCTCCGTGTAGAAGGCCTGCACCATCGGCCGGTTCGCCTTCGGGTCGTAGTCCAGCAGCTTGCGCCCGTAGTGGTTGCGCTCCAGGAACTCGCGGTAGCGCGGCAGCAGCTCGCTCGCGCGCTCCACCTGCGAGCCCTTCACGTGGCTCTCGAAGAGGATCTGCGTCTGCGGCTTGAGCAGCACCGGGAAGCGCGCCTCGGCCGCCACTCGCTCCAGGTCCTTCTCGCTCTCGGCGAACCACGTGTCCGGTACATCCAGCCCCACCTCCATGCACAGGTCGTGGAGCCTCTTCTTGTTCAGCAGCCCGTAGATGACGTCCACGCCCGGCTGGTACATCCGGAAGTGCTTGGACAGCTCCTCGCGGTGCAGGGCGAACAGCCACGCCATGTCATCGCTCGTGGGGTAGAGCACATGGCCGGGCTCCTGCTCGCCGAAGCGCATGAGCCACTCCAGGAAGCGCTCCGAGTCGTTCACGTCCGGGCACTCCACCCGCCGCGTCACGTAGCGGCTCCAGCGCGCGGGCGCCAGCAGCTTGGACTCGGCCATGGTGACCGGAATGCCCAGCCGCCCCAGGCAGCGCACCGCGGCCAGCGTGCCGTAGTAGTCGGCCATCGTCAGCAGGATGGGAGGGCGGGTCGATGTCGTCATGTCTTGGATTCCTCGGAGGGTTTCAGCTCGCGCTCGGCGACGTGCTCGCCACCGGCCGCGGAGCCGGCGCTGGCGGCTTGTCGCCGCGCCAGTCGAAGCGGTGCTTCAGCTTCAGGAAGGGAGTCTCGAAGTAGCGGTAGCTCAGCGTGGCCAGGACGACGCTCAGCCCCAGCGTCAGCACGAAGTAGACCGTCACATCGTGGAACGGAACCACCCGCCGCACGACGTTCAACGAGAGCATGTGCAGCAGGTAGATGCCGTAGGTGATGCCGCCGATGTAGCGCAGCCAGGGGTGCTCCACCAGCGGCGTCAGCACGTGGCGCGGGCGGACGCACATGGCCACCACCAGCACCGTGAGCAGCAGCGAGACGAGCCAGGCCGGGGTGTCGTAGCGGTAGAGGGCCACCGCCATCAACCCCACCGCCAGCGGCACGCTCCAGGCCTGCCCCAGCACCCGCCACACCCACGCGAACGTCCTCGGGGAGTGCGTCAGGTACGCCGCCAGACACCCCATGCAGATGGAGGGGGAGATGCTCGCCATCATCCGCACCCCCAGCAGGTGCGTGTCGAGCTGGCCCGCGCTCACGCCCCAGCGCGCGAACAGCGCCAGCCCCAGCAGCCCCGCCATGAACACCACCGGGCCCCAGGCGCTCCGGAAGGAGCGCACCACGAAGGGCCACAGCAGGTAGAACTGCTCCTCGGTGGCCAGCGACCAGGCGAAGTAGAAGA
>NZ_DASVWK010000047.1:0-12647 GCF_036389735.1 Archangium sp.
CTCAGCACGTTGCGGTTGAAGTCCGCCGTCACCCGCGCGCTGTCGTTGTACGCCGCGAACAGCCGCTTCCTGCACTTGAGCAGGTCCGTCCCCAACAGCAGCCCCTCGCCCGGCGAGAGGCCCGCCGCCAGCTCGGCGTAGAAGCGCGTGCGCTCGGCCGGCTTCAAGTTGCCGATGGTTCCCCCGAGGAACGCCACCAGCCTCCGGCCTCCCCTCGGCAGTCGCCCCAGGTGCCGCTCGAAGTCCCCCACCACGGCGTGCACGTGCAGCCCCGGGTACTCGCCCGCCACCGTCTCGGCGGCTTGTCTCAGGAAGCGCTCGCTCACGTCGAAGGGCACGAAGCGCCTCAGTTGTCCCGTGCTCCTCATCGCGTTGAGCAGCAGCCGCGTCTTCTCGCTGCTCCCGCTGCCCAGCTCCAGCAGCGTATCCGCCCCGCTCGCCCGGGCGATGTCCCCCGCGCGCGCCTGGAGGATCTCCCGCTCGCGCCGCGTCGGGTAATACTCCGGCAGCCGCGTGATTTCGTCGAAGAGCTGGCTGCCGCGCTCGTCATAGAGCCACTTCGGCGACAGCTCCTTGGGCCGGTCCTCCGTGCACAGTCCGGCCAGCACCTCCGCGTGCAGCGCCCGCCGCGCATCCCCCGGCCGCACGTGCACCTCCACCGTCACCGAGGGCGCCCGCTCCCGCTCCAGTCCCAGCCACCCCTCGTGCCTCATCGCCTCACCTCGCGTCCCGTGCACAGCGGAAGCCGGCGAAGATGTGCCGGCGGATGGGGTAGTCCCAGTTGCGGAAGCTGTTGCGCACGGCCACCGGCGCACTCGCCCAGGCTCCACCCCTCAGCACCCGGTACTCCGGGCCGAAGAACACCTCCGAGTACTCACGGTAGGGGAACGGTTGGAAACCCCGGTAGCCGTCGAACGTGCTGGAGGTCCATTCCCACACATCCCCGAGCAGCCCCCACACGCCGTCGGAGGACACCCCCGCCGGATGGCTGCCCACGGGAGAGGGCCCCCACGTGTCCCCGCCGAGGTTGGCGTGCCCGTCCGTGGGGGGCGCCTCGCCCCAGGGGTACGTGCGGGGCTGTCCGTCCGAGCCCGTCGCCGCCTTCTCCCACTCGGCCTCCGTGGGGAGCCGCTTGCCGGCCCAGCGCGCGTAGGCGTCCGCCTCGTACCAGCACACGTGCTGCACGGGCTCGTCCCGGGGGAGGGGCTCCACCTGGCCGAAGCGTCGGCGCAGCCAGCCACCTCCGGTTTGGGGCAGCCAGAAGAGCGGGTGGTGGATGTCCTGCGACTCAATCCACTCGAAGCCCTTCGGGTCCCACCAGCGGGCGTCCGCGTAGCCGCCGGACTCGACGAAGACGAGGTAGTCCCCGTTGGTCACCGGGTGCGAGTCCAACAAGAAGGGCTCCACGTCCACGGTGTGGGCCGGGCGCTCGTTGTCGTAGGCCCAGGAGGCCTCGCTGCCCAGGCGTACCGGGCCGCCGGGGATGAAGACCTCGGACTGGGCGGCACGGGCGGGGCGCGGGCGGGGGCGCTCGACGGGCCGGTACGCGTGGCTCGTCATGAGCTGGAGCGTGGCGGCGAGCGTCTCCAGGTGCTGCTGCTCGTGCTGGGCCACCATGCCGAAGACGAAGCCGCCGCGCAGCAGCGGGTCCTCCGAGTCCTCGGGCTGGGCGTGGAGCCATTCGAGCGAGGCCTCGCGCACGCGGGCGGCGTAGGCGAAGGCCTGCTCGGGCGACAGCAGGGGCAGTCGCGAGCGCGTGGCACGTGGGTGGAGGAACGCGTCGTAGAGCGCGTCGAAGGCGGCGTCGGTGAAGGCGGGAGCGCCGAGCCGGCGCAGGAGCCACTGCTCCTCGTAGTTGGCCACGTGGGCCACGTCCCAGACGAGGGGGGACAGGAGGGGCGAGTGCTGGCGGGTGAGGGCGTCCTCGGGGAGGCCCGCGAGCATCCCCAGCAGGCGCGCGCGTGCCGCGGAGAGGTCGGTGAGGGCTCGGGCCTTCCAGGCACGGGGCTGCCGCTGGTCCGTGTCCCGTCGGGCCTCATGGGTGCTCCGCATCGTGGCGTCAAGGTAGCGAGCGGCCTGGCGGGCGACGAGCCTTCCCACCCCGGGGCGCGAGCCGCCCGTGTGGGACTGTACGCAGGGGGGGGAGGCCCGGCTGGAGATGCGTCACCCATCGGACGCGCCCGGGCGGGTTGTCGGGCGCACGACGCACGCGAGCGCCTCGGAACGGAGCGAGCGCGGCACTCACGCCACACTGAGGTCAACCCCCGCTGGAGGTCCGGCACGATGAAGCGCTCGCGCACGTGGCTGGTGGTGTTGGCGCTCTGGCTGCTGGCGCTCGCGTGCGCCGCGCCATCGACAGGGTCCTCGGCGGGAGCGCGTGCGGCGGATGCGTCGGAAGCGGAGGCGGACACGCTGGAGCGGCGCCCACCGGGCCCGTCGCGAGGGCCACCTCCCCGGGAGCCGTCACGCCCGGGGCGAGGAGGTCGGAGCCGCAATCGCAACCCCCTCGAGCCGCGCGAGCCCGTGTTCAACGCGGAGCCGACGCCGGCGCAGCGCGAAGCAGCGAGACGGCGGACCGAGAGCGCGGCCCTCGAGACGACGCTGCGGAACCGGTACTGGCGGCTGAAGGCGGAGGCGGAGCGGCTGTACCCCGACAAGGTGGGCCGCTTCGAGGAGCACCACTTCTGGCCAAGGTACCTGGGAGGACCGGCCAAGGGGCGGACGTTCAAGCTCCCGGCGCCCTATCACCAGCTCATCACCAATGCGTTCCGGGAGAGGTGGGCCTACGGTCAAAGGGCTCCTGGCGAAGCGCGGGCGAGAGAAATCATGATGGAAGTCTATGCCGAGTACCCGATTCCCCAGTTGATAGGCATCCAGGACCCGTGAGCCATGCGAGAGACCGTCGAGTTCAGAATCTCGGAGGAAAAGGCGCGGCGCTTCCTGGCGCCCGAGGATGGAAAGCCGTTGGGGCGCAGCATGCGGAAGCTGGTGCTGGACACGAATGACATCCGCTATGCGAGGGTGGAGAGGGTCGAGCGCGAACTCAAGCAACAAGGCTTGTACTTCTTCACGTACTGGGACATCCGCCGCACGTACACGAAGAAGGAGTTGGAGGCCGCGGAGCTGTTCTCCCTGAACATCCGCAATGCCTTCGAGCCGGAAGGCGAGGTGTGCGGCACGCAGTACGATGAGTCAGTGGCCTGTCCGCACTGTGGCTTCGGGGCCCGCCAGCTCAACGAGTTGAGGCTCGAGCCGGGCTCCCTGCCACGCGGCAAGGACATCACGAGGACCATCGCGTACAGCGAGATCCTCTTCTCGGCCCGGCTCGTCACGGCTCTGCGCGAGCACGGCATCACGGGGGCACGTTTCCTCCCGGTGCTGAGCAAGAACGGGCGTGGCACCATCGACTCCTGGTTCCAACTCGAGGTGACGTCCCGTCCGCTGGGCGTGGCTCCGGCGACGCGCTTCGGGTTGAACCCCTTCGACCCCGACGAGCAGGGCGAGTACCGCTGCCCGCTGGGGCACGTCGCGGGGTTGAGAATCCTTTCGGAGCTCTCCGTGCGGCGCGAGGACTGGGATGGCTCGGACCTGTGCGCCGCGAAGCAGTACGTGGGCTACCGGAGCCGCAACGGAGGCGCGTTCCGTCCCGACCCCCTGCTGCTCGTCTCCCAGCGGCTGCGCCGACTGCTCGGCGAACTGAAGGCCAAGGGATTCGAGCTCGAGGTCGCCCACCCCGTCTGAGGGCCTACTTCACCGGAGTCACCACCATCGCGCTGCCGCCCCCTCGACGGCGGGGCTCGGCGACGGCGGTGACGGTGCCATCGGCGTTGAAGCGGATGGCGGTGGTGGCGCCCAGGGGCCCCACGTCGGTGAAGCCATGGCCCCGGGCGATGAGCGCGGCGGCCTCGGGGGTGGAGAGGAACTCGGGCTCGGCCTGGCTCACGTGGTTGGCCGAGTTGCGCTGGGACACGCGCGGGGCGGCGAGGGCCTCGTGGATGGGCATGCCGAAGTCGAGGTGGTTGACGAGCGTCTGGCCCACGGTGGTGATGATGGTGGAGCCGCCGGGACTGCCGAGCGCGAGCACCGGCGCGCCGTCCTCGAGCACGAGCACGGGGCTCATGCTGCTGCGAGGCCGCTTGCCCGGAGCGGGCGCGTTGGGGTGGGGCGCGTCCATGGTGGCCGGCAGGTCGAAGTCCGTCAGCTCGTTGTTGAGGAGGAAGCCGTAGCCGGGGACGACCATTCCATTGCCGCCCTCGCCCTCGATGGTGCAGGTGTACGCGACGATGTTGCCCGCCGCGTCCGAGGTGGTGATGTGCGTGGTCTCCTTGTTGAGCACCGTCTCCTCGGCGGCGCGGCGCAGGGGCTCGGCGGGGGACGTGGGCGCGGCGGTGGCCCCACCCTGGAAGGGGAGCGGGTTGCCCGGAGCGGCGGCGAGGGTGGAGGCCCGGGCCCCGTCGAGCGCCGAGCGCCGCTGTGTGGCGTAGTCGCGCGAGAGGAGGCCCGCCTCGGGGACGGAGACGAAGGCGGGGTCCCCCAGGAAGGCGTTGCGGTCGGCGAAGGCCAGACGCGAGGCCTCCAGGTAGCGGTGGAGGAAGTCGGCGCGGGACAGGGAGGCCGGCGAGAAGGCCTCGAGCAGGTTGAAGGTGAGGGCGAGCGCGAGGCCGCCGCTGCTCGGCGCGCCCATGCCGTGCAGGGTGTAGCCCCGGTAGGAGCTCGTCACGGGCGGGCGGACGTGGACCTCGTAGCCGGCGAGGTCCTCCAGGCTCAGCACGCCGGGGCGCACGGTGCGCGCGGCGCCGGGGACGACGGGCGGGTGGGTGACGGTGTCGACGATGGCCCGGGCGATCTCTCCCCGGTAGAAGACGCGGGGGCCCCCCTGGGCGACGAGCCGGTACGTCCGGGCGAGGCCCGGGTTCTTGAAGGTGGAGCCGACGGGCCAGGGCTGCCCATCCGGGCCGAGGAAGAGGGCGGCGGAGCTGGAGAAGTCCCGGAAGCGCTCGACGTTGTGACGGGTCTGCTCGAAGAAGGTGGGGTCCACGTCGAAGCCCTGCTCGGCGACGCGGATGGCGGGCTGGAGCACGGTGGCGAGCGGGCGGGAGCCATGGCGGCGCAGGGCCTCGTCCCAGCCGAGCAGCGAGCCGGGGACGCCCACGGACAGGCCGCTGGTGACGAGTGGCTCCAAGGGGATGGGGGCGCCGTTCTCGTAGAGGCGCGAGCGCTCCAGGGCCTGGGGTGCCGTCTCGCGGTGGTCCAGGGTGACGACGCGCCCCTCCCGGGCGAGGTAGACGAGCATGAAGCCGCCGCCGCCGATGCCACAGGAGTAGGGGTCGGTGACGCCGAGCACGCTGGCGGCGGCCACGGCGGCGTCGACGGCGTTGCCCCCGGCCCGGAGGATGTCGATGGCGGCGGCGGTGGCCCGCACGTCCACGGTGGCGGCGGCGCCCCCGCGGCCGGTGGCGGTGGGCGAGGGGAGGGGCGCGGGCGTCGGGCCGGGCGCGGGCAGGGTGGCGCAGCCGGGGACGAGGCCCAGACACAGGGAGGCACTGGCGCTGAAGAGGAGCCGTCGCATGCGGAGTCCAGGGGAGGGGAGGGAGGTGCGCGCGGGCGCAGAGTACCCCGGGAGGCGCTCCGGCCACGGGTCGGGCGGGCGTCCAGCCAGGCGGCTGGTGGCTCGTCCGCGTGAGCCCGGTGTCTTGTCTGCTTCCCACCGCTCGCTCGGCCTTCGGGGAGTTCAGCGCGCGCCAATGCCTTGCACCGCACACGCGCGCCCTCGCGGGTGTTGGCTTCGCGGCGAAGCGGGGTGGGGCCGATTCGTCGGGCCCGGGCCCCATGCATACCATGTCGGTTCATGTCGGTGTCGAGGGGATGGACGGCAGCGGCCGCGGACATCGGGGGAACTCATGAATCAAGCGCTCTTGCCCGCCAGTGACAGACTGAGGAGCCTGGCCCTGCTCGCGTTGGAGGATGGACTGGAGGTAGCGCGGACGGTGGCGCATGCCTTCACGCCCTTCCTGAAGGCGCTGGACTCACGGGGCCGGTGGATGCACTTCGGCCTGGGAGACGTGGACACGGAGCGGGCGCTCTCGAGGGCGGACAGCATCATCAACGACCCGGGCCGCGAGGTGGAGGCCTACGCCATCACGCTCGACTGCGAGCTGGAGGTGGGGGGCGAGCGCACGGACGGGGTGCGGGTGGAGGCGGGCGAGCGCGGCCAGGGGGGCGGGCTGGTGCTGGTGCAGCGCTACGTGAAGCGCGCCGAGGCCCAGCGGCTGGAGCGGCTGGGCCGGCCGGAGGTGTGGGACGAGCCCACCAGCTCGCGCTTCAGCCCGGTGCCAGCGGCCTTCGCGCGCTGCGGCTTCTCCGAGGAGGAGTGGCGGGCCCTCTACGAGGCGCCCCAGCGTGCCTTCTTGAGCGTGGCCACCGCGGGCGGCCCGGTGCGTCCCCAGGCGCGCGAGGCCTTCCGGCGCTCGCTGCGGGCGGAGCTGGACTCGCGCAGCCCGCTGGTGCGCCGCGTGTGTGGCGAGGCGCTGCGTGAATTCGAGGCGTCCGAGGCGCCCCTCGGTGCGCCCCTGGCCCTGGCGCCCCTGGGCCCGCTGTGCGAGCGCGTGTCGCACCGGCTGGGCCTGGGCGAGTCCCAGCGCCTCCAGCGCTGCCTCCTGGACGTGGGCTGGCGCGTGGCCCGGGCCTCCAGCGGCGTGCGCGGGTGGTGGGGCGGGGTGCGCTCGCCGGAGCGGGGGGCGGTGAAGCGGCTCGCGAGGGCGCTCGGGCTGCCGGAGGCGGGCCGCTGAAGCCCGGGGCACTCAAGTGGGCGACTCGCGCCGGCCGAGCCCCCAGGGGCCCTGGGGGTGGGTGTCCTCCAGCTCGCGCAGCTCCAGGCCCCGCATGACGTCGTCCTGGGTGACGGTGCCCACCAGCACGCCGTCCTGCACCACGGGCAGTTGAGGCAACCGGCGCTGGCCCATCTCCTTGAGGGCTTCCCAGGCGGTGGCCTCCGGGGTGAGCTCGGGCACGGGCTGGGCCACCTGGCGCACCCGCACCTGGGCGCGCCGCTCGGCGGGCACCTGCCGCACGGAGGCCAGCAGCACCAGCCCCACCACGCGCCCGCCCTCCACCACCGGCAGGGCGCGCCGCCGCTCGAGCCGCATGCGCTCGGCCACCTCCCCGAGCGAGTCCTCCGCGTCCACCGAGGCCGTGCGCGCCACCATCAGCTCGCGCACCCGCACGCGTGCCAGCCGCGACTCCATGTCCACCTGGCGCGACTCGCCCTCGGCGCCCATGAAGACGAAGAAGGCGATGATGACGAGGATGAAGTTGCCGCCGAAGAGGCCGAGCAGGCCGAAGACGACGGCGAACAGCTTGCCGATGGCACCGGCTACCCGCGTGGCGCGCACCCGGCCCAGCCGCCCGGCGAGCAGCGCGCGGAGGATGCGGCCGCCGTCCATGGGGAAGGCGGGCAGCAGGTTGAAGAGGCCGAGGAAGACGTTGAGCGAGCCCAGGTAGAAGACGGCGAAGTACAGGTTGTAGGAGCGCGCGTGGGCCAGGGGCACGGACAGGGCGAGGAAGAGCCCTCCGAGCACGAGGCTGGTGGCGGGCCCCGCGAAGGCCATGACGGCCTCCTGCCGGGGGCCCTCGGGCATGCGGGTGATGCGCGAGACGCCGCCGATCATCATCAGGGTGATGTCGGAGACCTCACCGCCCTTGCGCAGGGCGTAGAGGGAGTGGGCGAGCTCGTGCACGAGCACGGCGAGGAAGAGGGAGACGGCGAGCCCCAGGCCCCACAGGTAGGGCGAGCCCAGGAGACGCTCGGGGGGAACCTGGGCGGCCTCGGCGGCGGCGCGGAAGGCCTGGCCGAAGAGCAGGACGAGGAAGGGCAGGACGAGAAGGAAGGAGTAGTGCACCCGGAGGGGAATGCCCCGCAGGGTGGCGATTCGGAAGGCTCCGCGCACGGTGACACCTCGCTCTGAAGGTAGCGGGCAGGACGGACGGAGGGCTCCGGCGGGACACGGCCCGGCCGGAGCCCGAGGAGGCGTCGGAGGGGGCGTCAGACGTTGGGGCTGGAGGGCTCGGAGATGCCCGAGAGCGCCTCGCCGACCTTCTCCTGGCTGACCTCGCCGGACAGGTCGCCGATGGCGACGATGCCCACCAGCTTCTTGTCCTGGTCGACGACGATGAAGCGGCGGATCTGCGTCTCCTTCATCCGGTTGAGCACGTCGTCGACGTCATCCTCGTCGAAGCAGTACTCGATGCCGGAGCTCATCGCGTCGGCGACCTGGGTGGTGTTGGGGTCCCTGCCGAGGGCGATGGCGCGCACGACGATGTCGCGGTCGGTGATCATTCCCAACACGCGCTGCCCGTCGCAGACGGGGAGGGGACCGACGTTGAGGCTGCGCATCTTCTCGGCGGCGTCGCGGAGGGTGTCATTGGGGTTGATGACTTCCACGTCGCGCGTCATCACTTCACGAATCTTCCTGGCCATGGCCGCTCCTTTTGGGGTGCCGCGGGGCGCCGGACACCCGCGCTCTCTCTAGAGAGAACCGTGGGGAGCATCCCGGCGAGGGGCAACGCGGGACAGGGCCGTCACCCCGGAGGGCATGCGGGCGACCAGGGGCTCACTGGGGACGGCTCAAGCGGGGGCGACCCACTGGCCCGGGGTGGGGGCATCGCGCCAGACGTGGCGGCCGGTGTCCGGGTCCTTGCGCAAGCGCAGGAAGTCTCCCACTCCGGTGTCGAGCGCGCGCACCTCGAGCGCCTCGGTCACCCGGCCGATGACGTCCATCACCTCGTCCCCCATGCCATGCACAGACACCTTCACCCGGGGCGTCGGCTCCCAGGGGCCCAGCTCGAAGGTGAGGGAGAAACCCTCGCCGTGGTAGGTGCCCTCGGCGGGGTGCGAGAAGATGACGGAGGGGAGCGCCTCGCGGATGCGGCGGATGACGACCTCGCGCGGGCCCAGCGGCGGGGCGGACCAGCCCTCGGGGAAGTCCCGCACCGAGTCGAATCCCGCCGCTCCCATCAAATAGACAATCCAGCTCATGCCGCACCTCGTGCTTCCAGTGGCTACTGGAAAACACAATACGTGGGCTGTCTGACATTGCCGCGAGGCGAGCCCCCCGGAAGAAGAGGGGTCGCCCCAGGGCTACGCGCCCCACTCCACGCGCAGGCGCCGGGGGCCGCGGTGGATGAGGTTGGGCAGGTAGGGCACGGACTCGCCGGGCACCAGGCGCAGGTTGGGCAGCCGCTCGAGCATCAGCTCCAGGGTGATTTGCGCCTCGAGCCTCGCCAGGGGGGCGCCCACGCAGTAGTGGATGCCGTGGCCGAAGCCCACGTGGCGCGCCGCGCTGGCGCGCTCGGGGTCGAAGCGCTCGGGCTGCTCGAAGAGGGCCTCGTCATGGTTGGCCGAGGCGAAGAGGAGGAAGAGCCGCGCGCCCGCCGGCAGCGAGGTGCCCGAGAGCTGCACGGGCTCGGTGGTGGTGCGCATCATGCCCACCACGGGCGCGTCGAAGCGCATCACCTCCTCCAGCGTGTTGCGGATGCCGGAGGGGTTCTTGCTCAGCTTCTGCCACAGGCCGGGGTGGCGCAGCAGGTGGAGGACGGTGGTGCCGAGCAGGTTGGTGGTGGTCTCCTGGCCGGCGAACATCAGCACGCACGAGAGGGCCACCAGCTCCTGGGTGCTCAAGGGGCGCTCGCCCTCGAGCCGCGCGTCGAGCAGCGAGGTGAGCAGGTCCTCCCGGGGGCTCTTGCGCCGCTCCTCGATGAGGCGGCGCAGGTAGAGGCGGAAGTCGGCGGCGCCTCGGGCGGCGCGCACGTGCTGCTCGGGGGGCAGGTTGGGGATGAAGAAGAGCTTCTCGTCATCGCACCACTGGCGCAGCTGCTCCCGGTCTCGCTCGGGGATGCCGAGCAGCTCGGTGATGACCTGCATGGGCAGGGGGCCGGCCAGGGTGGAGATGAAGTCCGCGCCCTGTCCCTTGCGCACGAGCGCGTCGAGGTGGGCGCTGGCGCTCTTGCGGATGTGGGGCGCCAGGTCGGTGACGCGGTTGAGGTTGAAGGCCTTGCCCACGAGGCCGCGCACGCGGGTGTGGCCCGGCGGATCATCCCCGAGCAGGGGGTAGTCGGGGGAGTAGTCCGCCTCCTTGAGGATGGCCTGGATGGAGGGGGGCAGCTCGATGGGCGGGCGCAGGGCGTCGCGCGAGCTGAAGCGCCGGGCGTCCTTGAGGACGGTCTGCACGTCCTGGTAGCGGCTGACGAGCCAGAAGTGGAAGGCGGGGGCGAAGGTGACGGGGGCCTCGCGGCGCAGCCGGGCGTAGAAGGGGAAGGGGTTCTCGAGCTGCGGGGACTCGAGGGGCTTGAAGTCCTGACCGAGGGAAGAGGGCATCCACCCATCTTCCCAGCTTTCGGGTCCGAGGAGAGAGGCCCTACGGAGCCGGGTCCGCCTTGGAGGCCAGCGCGAGCAGGCCCGGCAGGGGGGCCGGGGGAGCGGCGGGCAGGGGGCGCGCGTACCCGCGCCAGTCGAAGCGCTCCTTGAGCTGGAGGAACCAGCGCTCGAAGTAGCGGTAGCTCAGCCCGGCGACGAGCACGGTGAGCGCGAAGGTGAGCACGAGCTGGACGCCGGAGCCCTGGCCGGGCACGGCGCGCCGCACCGCGTTGAGCACGAGCATGTGCAGCAGGTAGATGCCGTAGCTGATGGTGCCCACGTAGCGCACCCAGGGGTGGCTCATCACGGCGGACAGGGGCTGGCGGGGGCGCAGGCAGGTGGCCACCACGAGCG
The DNA here is from genome assembly GCF_036389735.1 of Archangium sp. Classification (GTDB taxonomy): domain Bacteria; phylum Myxococcota; class Myxococcia; order Myxococcales; family Myxococcaceae; genus Archangium. The sequence goes on from NZ_DASVWK010000047.1 coordinate 10,766, forward strand.
ACACCATCACCAGGGAGGTGAGCCCCGGGGGCGTGGGGTACCAGGCCACGGCGCCCAGGAGCAGCACGAGCAGCAGGGGCACGCTCCACACCTGACCGAGCACCGGGTACACCCAGGCGAAGCCCCGGGGCGAGTGCACCGCGAAGGCGGCGAGGCTGCCCAGGCAGATGGAGGCGGAGATGCTGGTGAGCACGCGGGTGGCGAAGTGGCCCGGCTCCAACAGCCCCAGCGAGACGAGCCACGGGGCCCCCAGGGACACGGCGAGCAGCGCGCCCATGAAGAGCACCGGCACCCAGGCGCGGCGCGACAGGCTGAGCACCAGGGGCCACACCAGGTAGAACTGCTCCTCGGTGGCCAGCGACCAGGCGAAGTAGAAGATGACGCGCTTGTCGGGGCTCTCGGGGACGAACCAGTTGCTCGTGTAGGTGAGGAAGGAGGGGAGGTTGGCGAAGAAGTCCGCGCGCACCCCCAGGTCCTTCTCGAGGAAGAACACCACGGCGGTGTAGAGGGCCAGCACCGCGTAGTAGAGGGGGAAGATGCGCAGGGCGCGGCGGGCGAGGAAGCCGCGCAGGGAGATGTGGCCCACCTGGTCGCGCTCGCGCAGCAGCAGGGTGGTGATGAGGAAGCCGCTGATGGCGAAGAAGAGGGCCACGCCGAGGTAGCCCCGGCCCACGAGGCCCGAGTGCGCGCCGCTCACGTGGTAGGCCACCACGGCGACGATGCTCAAGCACCGCAGCCCATCCAGCCCCGCGAAGAAGCGGGTGTTCAGGAAGTCATCGTAGGCCCTACGCACTTGGAAAACCTCCCGCCCCCCCCTCTTTGTAGCAGGAATGGACAATTCCAGTCCATGCGTGGGGGCGCGAGGCGCGCGGTTCAGGAGAGCAACCGCTCCACGAAGCGCAGCAGGGCCTCGGGTTCGAAGGGCTTCTGGAGGAAGTCGCTGGCGCGGGCGGTGATGAAGGCCCGGGTCTGGGGGGTGATGACGGCGCCCGTCATCAGCCCCGTGCGTCGGGCGAGGCCCGGCTCGAGCCGCTCCAGCTCGGTGACGAAGTCCAGGCCGCTCATCCCCGGCATGACCACGTCGCAGAGGACGGCGTCATAGCGCTCGCCCCGGGCGAGGAGCTGGAGCGCCGCCCGCCCCCCCGCGACGAGGTCCACCTCGTAGGACTCCAGGAGCAGCTCCCGCACCGCGGTCCCCACCGTGGGCTCGTCGTCGATCAGCAGCAGCCGGCGGCGGGGCTGGCTTCGCGGGCCGGGCTGCTCGGGCGCGCGGGGCTCCGGCACCTGTCCCGAGAAGACCGGCAGCACCAGCCGGAAGGTGCTGCCCTGTCCCGGCGTGCTGTGCACCTCGATGCGCCCGCCCATGGATTGGATGATGGATTGGCTGATGGCCAGTCCCAGGCCCGTGCCCTCTCCCACCGGCTTGGTGGTGAAGAAGGGGCTGAAGAGGTTCTCGAGCACCTCGGGGGCCATGCCCCGCCCATTGTCCTCGACCTCCACCAGCACCTGTCCCGGCCCCCCCGCCCGGACCAGGACGCGGATGCGGTTGCGCTGGGGATCGCGCTCGGAGAAGGCCTGGAGCGCGTTGACGAGCAGGTTCACCAGCACCTGGCCCAGGCGCGCCGCGTTGCCGAAGACGGGTGGCACCGCGTCCAGCTCGCGCACCAGCCGGGCCTGGTCCTGCAACTGGTGGCGCACCAGCCGCTGCGCGCCATCGATGACCTGGGGGAGCTCCACCGGGCCGAAGCGCTCCTCCTCCGAGCGCGTGAAGGCCTTCAGGTCCTGGACGATGGCCCGGACGCGCCCGGTGCCCTCGAGCGTCTCGTCCACCACCTCGCGCAGCTCGGCCACGTCCCGCGGCGTCACCTCGTCCCGCGCGAGC
>NZ_DASVWK010000048.1:0-15702 GCF_036389735.1 Archangium sp.
GCCCCCTCCCACCACCCGCGCCCCCGCGATGGCGACCAGCGAGACCGTCTTCTTCTCCCCGGGCTCGAAGCGCACCGCCGTGCCCGCCGGGATGTCCAGCCGCCGCCCGTACGCCTCGCGCCGGTTGAAGACGAGCGCCCGGTTCGTCTCGAAGAAGGGGTAGTGGCTGCCCACCTGCACGGGACGGTCTCCCCGGTTGGTGACCTCCACGGTGACGGCGTCCCGGCCCTCGTTGAGCACCAGCTCGCCCGGCTGCACGAGCACCTCGCCAGGTCGAAGCTCCTCGTGCGGCGCACGCTGGAAGCGCTCCAGCGGAGGCACGGGCAGGAAGCTGCCGTGGAGCGCCAGCGACAGGTCGCCGTGCTCGACCTCGACGGGGTGGTGCACCGTCACCAGCTTCGAGCCGTCCGGGAAGGTGCCCTCCACCTGCACCTCGGCGATCATCTCCGGCACGCCCTCCATCACCTGCGCGCGCCCCAACATCCGCCGCCCCAGGTCCATCAGCTCGGCCACGCTCCGGCCATCACGGATGAACTCGAGAAGCTGGGTGGCGATGAGCGCCACCGCCTCGGGGTAGTTGAGCCGCAGCCCCCGCGCCAGGCGCTTCTGGGCCAGGAAGCCCGCGCCGTGCAGCAGCAGCTTGTCGATTTCCCGCGGTGACAGGTGCATGCGCCCCTCCGGGTGGACCCTCCAGGAACGGGCCTGGACGGGTCGGGGCCACCCTAGCGCGATGCGTCATTCACAACCAGCGGAGGTTTGGTTCTACGCCCGGCGTGCCCACGGGTCATCACCGAGCAGGGCGGGCAGGAAGGACAGCCACTGGCGGGTGGTGCGCAGGAGGGCCTCGACGGAGCTGGCCGCCACCCGGAGCACCAGGCCGTCGGGCCCGAGCGAGCTGGCGGAGCAGACGAGCCCGGAGCGAGGGGTGACGGGCAGGGCGCCCACGTGCCCGGAGAGCGCCTCGCGGGCGGAGTCCAGGGCGGGCCCCACGAGGAGCACGGTACCGAGCGCGTCGAAGCGGCCGAGGCGCTCGGGCAGCGCCCCATGGGCCGGGTCGAGCAACCAGCGCTCGTCGAGCAGCGCCCGTCCCTCGCGGTGGACGCGGAGCGAGGAGGTGTAGTGCGTGAAGGCCCAGCGCTCGCCGTTGGCGCTGCGGCCGGCGGTGAGTACCTCCATCAGGACGAGCGAGGCGCCCGGGGCGAGCTGCACGTCCTGGCGCTGCGTGTACCGGGCCCCGGTGAAGCACGCGGTGGGGTCCGGCACCAGCGCGAGCAGCGCGCCCGGGGCCACGCGTGCCGACAGCTCGCTCCGACAGCCACGCGGCGAGCGGTAGACGCGGTTGGCACCCTGGCTCGACAGCAGCACGGTGGCGCCCTCGGCCACGTCCAGCTCCACGGAGAGGTGGTCTCCATCCACCAATCCCCCACCGAGCGAGCTGGTGTAGACCCAGGCGGCATGCCCGTGGTTGCGCGGCGTCAGCAGCCGCAAGGGGCTGTGCGCGAGCGCGGTGCGCACCACGGTCCGGTTTCCCACGCGCTCGAAAGCGAGCCTCGCGTCTCCCGCGCGACCGGGGCGGGGCGCGACGGATGACTGGAGGTGCTCGCTCAGCATCATGGGGGCACGCACACCAGGGACCCTACTCGGAGTCCTTGGCGCTGGCCATGAGCGCGCGGGCGTGGAGTTCCTTCAACTTCGCGTTGCGGTCGCGGGCCTGGACTAGTTCATCCACGCGCGCGGCATCGAGCGTGACGACGAGGAACTCCCCCGAGCGTTCCGCCGCCAGGCTACTTTCGAATCCCTTGGCGAAGCCGCCAATGGAGATGAAGAACCCGAGCTGGCAACGACCAAAACGCCGTTCGATCTTCTTGAGGAAGATGTCGAGTTCCTTGCGCTCGACCGGCTTCGACCAGTTCTTGCACTCCCCGAGGATGTACTGCGAGTGCGCTTGGATCCAGAACGGGTCGGTCGACTCATTGGGAATGACGATGTCGATCTCCTCGTCCAAGCTCTTGCGGTTGGTCTGGGTACGCTCGAAACCGGGAATCGACTTGAACAAGAGCGCGACCAGATCTTCGAGCAGCGCCCCCTTGATGGATGGATCGCGCTCGGTCCGAACCCCGTGCCACAGCTCACGGATGGTCTCCTCCCGCTTGCCGTTGGCCAAGGCCGCCATCCGCCGCTCGCGCGCCGCCTCCAGCGCGTGACGAACCTTCACCTTGAGCATGGCCTCGAAGTAGGCGTTCTTCTCCAGGTAGTCGTAGGCACCGGCTGTGAAGGCGCGGTTCACCGATTCCGCATCGGCCACCCCCGTCACGAGGATGACCTTCGCCTCGGGAGCCCGCTGACGGATGCCTTGGATCAGGTCCAGCCCTGTGTCCGGACCAAAACGTCCCTGGAGCTTGCGGTCGAGCAGGACCAGGTCCCACCCCGGCTGCTCCAATTTGGCGAGCGCCGAGGGACCGTCCATGACCGCATCCACGTTGTAGCCCTCGGTGGCGAGGATGGTGCGGTAGGTCTCGAGGAACGCCGGCTCGTCATCGACGAGGAGGATTTTTCCGGTCGGGTTCATGGCCGCTCCATACCAGTGGTGGGTATCCGCATCACGAAGCGCGCGCCACCGAGGGGTGAGGCATCGCAGGCAACCAGGCCCTTCATCTCCTTCTCGAACACCTCCCGGACGAGCGCAAGGCCAAGTCCACTGCCTCCTCGCAGGGAAAAGCCCTCCTCGAAGATGGCTCGTCGTAACGACTCGGGGACCCCCGGGCCGTTGTCCTCAACAGAGATTCGTACGGCGCTTGCGCCCTCGACCGCTTCGGCCTGGATGTGAATGGCGGGGGATTCGGGCGGAACCGCCTGGGCCGCGTTGCGCAAAACGTTGGTGAGCGCCATGACCACTCGCGCCCGGTGGCCTGAGACGAGTGGCAACGTGGCCGGTAGCACCTGCTCGATGCGCTGTCCCGCTTCGTTCTCGACGGCGGAGATCGCATCGCGAATCACCGGCAACAGGTCGAAGGCTTCCGGTGGCGTCGCCGCGAACCGCGAAAGCTCAACAAGCTGTTCGATGAAGCGGAAGACGGAGTCGATACCACGGTCAATGCCCTGACTCCGGCGGGACACCACCTCTCCGGGCTGCTCCGCTATCAGGACCTCCCGGTAGAGCGCTCCCAATGCCGTCTTGACCGGAACGAGCATGTTACGGATTTCGTGGGCCACCATGCGCGAATGGCGGGCCGTCGCCTCAGCCACGGCACTGACCTGCACATCGGATGTACTCTCCGCTGTCCGCTCTGCCGCCGCATCTGCCGTGGACAACGTCAGGTCAGTGATGAGGGAGCCCGCCAGAACTGACATCGGCGACTCCTCCTGCCTCGCGATTTCGGCGAGAAGCACCTCTCCCAGGGGAAGAACACCAAGGTCCGTGTGCCCTCTGTCCTCATCATCGAAGCTAGACACAAGCCCGAGGGCCTCCATCCGTCGAAACGTCTCTGCGTGGGGGAGGCCTTCTGGCTCCTGCCCCCAATAGAAGTTCCAAGACGTCTGGCGCACCAGCATCCTGGCTGACTCGCGACTGAGCCGCCATGGATCGGCGGGTCCGAAGGATTGGGCGGCCTCGACGTGAAGAAGCCAGCGAATCGCATCTCGTCCTGTGAGTTCAAGGAAGACACGGCCGATCGGCGTCAGGGCAACTACCGCGCCAACTCCCCGCGTCGCTCGAATAGCCGCAGCGTATGCAGCAACGTCGATGGTCTCAGTTTGTAACGTCGACACACCCTGCCAAGCCACCTCCGCGAGCCGATCTATCTCCAGCGTACGAATCCGGCTGGACAGCCCATCACTCAGACCCACTTGCCGAGCAATAGCCAGTTCGATCCAGGACTCAATCTCCTCTTGTGAAGCATTCCTACCGATGCTCGCACGCAGGAGTTGCGCCATGCGCCTGGAGAACCGAACCACTCTGTCGTCCTGCTGCCACCTCTTGAAGAGTTGCTCGGGGCTAAGTTTATACGGGCTCTCCTTTGCAGTTCCGTGCACCTGCTCCAACCGCTCCAACGCGCGAATGAGCGCACTGCGAGCAAAAGCTGGGTCAATGATGATTGGAACAGCAGCAACCTTCGGGCGCCCGGGAGATGGCGCCATGTCCCGGAGGTACTCGCTCAATTTATCGAGGAAAGACACCCGCCACTCCCCTGCATGCGTCCGCGCCGAACATAGCAGGCGCTCCAGCGTCCCAAGAGATAACGAGCGAGACCGAGCACAATTCCATGCCCCTCTGGGACCCCATCGCTTTCCGGTAGGCGACGTTCACGGGCCGGCCTTTCTGGCCCACGGGAGGCTCCGGCTCGTTAGATTACCCGGGTGCCCACTCCAGCCAACGCATCCATCCTGGCCATCGACCTCGGGACCTCGGCCGTGAAGCTGGCGGTCATCACCACCCGGGGAAGAATCCTCGGCAGTGAGGTGGAACCACAGAAGCTCGACCTGCTGCCCGACGGGGGCGCCGAGCAGGACCCCGAAGCCTGGTGGTCCGCCATCGTCCGCGCCACCCGCCGGATGCTGGACAAGGGCATCGTCTCGGCCAGCGACATCATCGGCGTCAACATCAGCTCCCAGTGGGCTGGCACCGTCCCCGTCGACGAGGCCGGCAAGCCCCTGCGCCGCGCCCTCACCTGGATGGACTCGCGCGGGGAGCGCCACGTGCGGCGCGTCGCCCACGGGCTCATGCCCATCGAGGGCTACGGCGCCGCCAAGCTGCTCTCCTGGGTCCGGCTCACCGGCGGCGCCCCCACCCTCTCGGGAAAGGACTCGCTCGGCCACATCCTCTACCTCCAGAGCGAGCACCCCGACCTCTACCGCGACACCTACAAGTTCCTGGAGCCCAAGGACTGGCTCAACTTCCGGCTGTGCGGCCGGATGGCGTCCTCCTACGACACCATCACCGTCCACTGGGTCACCGACAACCGGGACCTCTCGCGCGTCCGCTACGACGAGCGCCTCCTCAAGATGACGGGCCTCCCACGCGAGAAGCTGCCCGACCTGGTGCCCCCCGCCACCGTGCTCGGCCCGCTCCAGCCCGAAGCCGCCCGCTCGCTCGGCTTGAGCGAGAGCGTGCAGGTCGTCTCCGGCGCCCCGGACATCCTCGCCGCCGCCGTGGGCTCGGGCGCGGTGCGCGACCACGAGGCCCACCTCTGCATCGGCACCTCCTCCTGGCTGAGCTGCCACGTGCCGTACAAGAAGACGGACGTCCTCCACCAGATGGGCACCCTGCCCTCGGCGCTGCCCGGCCGCTCCCTGCTCACCAACGAGCAGGAGTCCGCTGGCATCTGCCTCTCCTTGCTCAAGGACAACATCCTCTTCGGCCACGAGGCGCTCCCCCCCGGCGGCCAGGGCCCTGACCCGGTGGACCTCTACAAGGTGCTCGAGAGGGAGGCCGAGCGCGTCCCCGCGGGGAGCGAGCAGCTCATCTTCATGCCCTGGCTCAACGGCGAGCGCAGCCCGGTGGACGACCAGCGGCTGCGCGGGGGCTTCTTCAACCAGTCCCTCAAGACGACCCGCGGCCACATGGTGCGCGCCGTGCTGGAGGGCGTGGCCTACAACTCGCGCTGGCTCTTCACCTACGTGGAGAAGTTCGTCGGCCGCAGGCTGGACTCCATCCGCATCATCGGGGGCGGCGCCCGCTCGAAGCTGTGGTGCCAGATTCAGGCGGACGTCCTCGACCGACAGATTCAGCAGGTGGACGAGCCCGTGATGGCCAACGCGCGCGGCGCCGCGTTCCAGGCGGCGGTGGCGCTCGGACACCTCTCGGTGGACGAGATTCCCCAACTCGTCCACATCGCGAACACCTACGAACCCAACCCCAAGAACCGCGCGCTCTACGACGAGCTCTTCGGTGAGTTCGTGAACCTCTACAAGCAGAACAAAGCCATCTTCGCACGGCTCAATCGAGTCAGGACCCCAGGGAGAACGGCATGAAGCTGCCCGAGCTCGGAACCCAACTCCTCAACCACGTGCCTCCCCGCCTCCTCTCGGCGGCCGAGCGCTACCTCAAGAACGTCCCCCTGCTGCGCGACCGGCTGGCCAAGGAGACGGACTCGATGCTGGCCGACCTGGAGCACGGCCTGAAGCCCTACCGCGGCCAGTTCCCCTCCTTCGACACGCTCCCCGCCCAGGGCCTCTCCCACGAGGAGGTGCTGAACAAGATGGGCGTCATGGAGGCCAAGGAGCACGAGCGCTGGAAGGAGGGCTTCGTGTCGGGCGCCGTGTACCACGGGGACTCCGAGCACATCGACTTCCTCAACCGCGTATACGCCCTCAACTCGCAGAGCAACCCGCTGCACTCGGACCTCTTTCCCAGCGCCACCAAGTTCGAGGCCGAGGTGGTGGCCATGACGGCGAGCATGCTCGGCGCCGCCGAGGCCAACGCGGGCCGCGCCCCCGAGGAGCACATCTGCGGCTCCCTCTCGTCGGGTGGCACCGAGAGCATCATGCTAGCGATGAAGACGTACCGGGATTGGGCGCGGGCGACGAAGGGCATCACCCGGCCCGAGATGGTCGCCCCCACCCGCGCGCACCCCGCCTTCGACAAGGCCGCGCACTACTTCGGCATCAAGATGGTGCGCGTGCCCGTGGGGCCGGACTACCGCGCCGACGTGAAGGCCACGCGCAAGGCCCTCACCCGCAACACCATCGTCGTCATCGGCTCGGCGCCGTCCTTCCCCCACGGCGTCATCGACCCCATCGAGGAGCTGTCCGAGCTGGCGCGCAAGCGGGGCATCGGCTTCCACACCGACGCGTGCCTGGGCGGCTTCGTACTGCCCTGGGCCAGGAAGCTCGGCTACCCGGTGCCCCCCTTCGACTTCCGCCTGCCCGGCGTGACGTCCATGTCCGCGGACACGCACAAGTTCGGCTACGCGGCCAAGGGCACCTCCGTGGTGCTCTACCGAGGCACCGAGCTGCGCTCGCACCAGTACTTCACCGCCACCGAGTGGCCCGGCGGCATCTACTTCTCCCCCACCTTCTCCGGCAGCCGCCCCGGTGCCCTCATCGCCGCCGCCTGGGCCACCCTCGTGTCCACGGGCGAGCAGGGTTACCTCGATGCCACCCGCCGCATCCTGGAGGCCGCCGACGCCATCAAGCGCGGCATCCGGGACATGCCCGACCTGCACGTGCTGGGTGATCCTCTCTTCGTCATCGCCTTCGGCTCGCCCACCCTGGACATCTACAAGGTCATGGAGCGGCTGGGCGCGCACGGCTGGAACCTCAACGGCCTGCACAAGCCGCCCGCGGTCCACCTGTGCGTCACCCTGCGCCACGCGCAGCCCGGCGTCGTCGACCGCTTCCTCGCGGACCTGCGGGCCGCCGTCGAGCACGTGCGCGCCAACCCCGGCGAGAAGGGCACCATGGCGCCCGTCTACGGCATGGCGGCCACCGTGCCCTTCCGGGGGCTCTTGAGCGACCTGCTCAAGAAGTACATGGACCTGCTCTACAAGGTCTGAGCCCCCTGGCCGGGGAGGTGTCACGAAAGTGTCACAACCCCGAGGGCGTCACTCGGGAGAAGAAGCCCCGAGGTGGGTGCGTCCGGCACCGCCGGACCTGTCTTTTTTTAGTGCTGGCATCTCTTTCCAGGTGAGGTAGTCACACCCCAACGGACGGTCTACGCCCCGCGTTACGTCCGGACCGAGGAGAAGCACGATGCTCGAGAAGCTGATGCCCAAGTCGGACGAGTTCTTCGACGACTTCGATGCCCAGTGTGCCGTGACGGTGGAAGGCGCGCGCATGCTGCACGCCCTGCTGAGCGACTACCGGGACGTGGCCACCAAGGTCCAGGCCCTCAAGGACGTGGAGCACAGGGGCGACGAGGTGACGCACACCGCGTTCAACCGGCTGCACAAGCAGTTCATCACCCCGTTCGACCGGGGGCAGATCCACTCGCTGCTCTCGCGCATCGACGACGTGCTGGACCTGACCAACGCCGCGGCGGCCCGGCTCCAGTACTACGAGATCGAAACGAGCCAGCCGGACGCCACCGAGCTGGCGCGGGTGCTGGTGCTCTGCGCGGAGAAGGTGAAGGAAGTGGTAGGGGCGCTGCGGCTCATCAAGAAGCCGGAGCAGATCCTCGCGGGCTGCAAGGACATCAAGCGCCTGGAGAGCGAGGCGGACGAAGCGCTGCGCGCGGGCCTCGGCCGGCTGTTCAAGAGCGGGGCGGATCCGCTGACGATCATCAAGTGGAAGGAGATCTACGACCTCATCGAGACGGCCACGGACAAGTGTCAGGACGTGGCCAACGTCATCGAGGGCGTGGTCCTGGAGCACTCCTGAGATGCTGCTCACCGCCGTCATCCTCATCGTCGCGGTCGCGCTCGTCTTCGACTTCATCAACGGCTTTCACGACGCGGCCAACTCGATCGCCACCGTGGTGTCCACGCGGGTGCTGTCGCCGAACCTGGCGGTGGCCTGGGCCGCCTTCTTCAACTTCATCGCGGCGTTCGCCGGTGAGGTGAAGGTGGCCAACACCATGGGCAAGGGCATCATCAACTTCGACCTGCTGCGTGCCCAGGGCCCGGAAGCCGTGCTGATCGTCATCTTCTCGGCGCTGATGGGGGCCATCGCGTGGAACCTGCTCACGTGGTGGTGGGGTCTGCCCTCCTCGTCCTCGCATGCGCTGGCCGGTGGGATGATTGGCGCCACGCTGCCGGTGCTCGGGTTCGCCGGGCTGGTGGGCTCGGGCATCGCGAAGATCGCCGCCTTCATCGTGATCTCCCCCGTCATCGGCATGGTGCTCGGCACGTTGCTGATGCTGGCGAGCACCTGGACGGTGCACAAGCAGACGCCCCTGAAGGTGGACACCTGGTTCCGGCGCCTTCAGCTCGTGTCCTCGGCCATCTTCTCCTACAGCCACGGCACCAATGATGCCCAGAAGGTGATGGGCATCATCGCGGTGGTGCTCTTCGGCACCATCTGGAGGGACCGGCCCTTCCACATCGACTGGTGGATGATCATCTCGTGCCACGCGGCCATTGGCCTGGGGACGTTCTTCGGGGGCTGGCGCATCGTGAAGACGATGGGCCACAGCCTGACGAAGCTGGCGCCCATCGGTGGCTTCGCCGCGGAGACGGGAGGCGGCGTCACCATCATCGCGCTGGCGAAGCTGGGCATCCCCGTGTCCACCACGCACACCATCACCGGCGCCATCGTGGGCGTGGGCGCCACCAAGGGTTGGCGCGCGGTGAAGTGGGGCATGGCCGGCCGTATCCTCTGGGCGTGGGTGTTCACCATCCCCGCCGCCGCCCTCATGGCCGTGCTCGTCTACGGGCTGTCCCGCCTGGTGATGATGGCGGTGCAGTGAACGTCCCGCGCGGGGACGTGCGTTTCCAATCTCCGCGTGGTGTAGAACCGGGCGCCCCTCTCCCGCTCCGGGAGGGGAATCGGGAGAGGACACCGACGATGAACCGACTCGCGCTCGTGCTGGGACTCGCGCTGCTCGCTGGCTGCTCCACCGTGAAGAACAGCCGCACCCGCCCCGACTACGAGACCGTGGACAAGGCCCAGGTGAAGCGGCTCGTCGTCGTCACCCAGCCGCTCCCCGACGGCAAGCAGGAGGTGGGCGAGCTGTGGAGCCTCATCGCCCGCCGCTACGTCAACCAGAACCGCGACTTCATCGCCAAGAGCAACCTCGCCGTCACGGGCACCCCCGAGGACACCTCCTTCAAGGGCCTGTGCGTCGAGAACCTCGAGGGCATCCTCTGGCTCTCCCCCGAGGTGAAGCGTACCGGCAAGGGCGTCGAGGCCGCCGTCAAGGCCCAGCTCCTGCGCTGCCGCGATGGCCAGGAGGTCTGGGCCGCCGAGGCCGCCGGCAGCTGGCCCTCCGAGGACGACCGCTACAAGGAGATCACCGCCCAGTACACCAGCGAGCTCGGCCCCGACGTCACCCCCTACGTCGCCCCCACCTTCCGACTCTTGAGCGCCACGCTCGACACCCTCCCCCGCCCCCAGCTCAGCGAGGCCGACGTCGAGGAGAAGATCGAGCTGGGGGAGTAGCCCGCCCGTGCTGATCGACGAGACCACCGCCGTCCTGAGGCTCCTCATCTCCTTCGGGCTCGGCTTCGCGCTCGGCTTCGAGCGAGAGGTGCGCGGTCAGGATGCGGGCCTGCGCACCCATATCCTCGTGTGTCTCGGCTCCTGCCTCTTCACCCTGGCCAGCCTCTACGTCGCCGCGCCGCTCGGCCCCGATACGCCCCAGGAGGTCCGCGCCGACGTCACCCGCATCGCCAGCCAGGTCGTCGTCGGCATCGGATTCCTCGGCGGCGGCGCCATCCTCCGCCACGGTACCAGCATCAAGGGCCTCACCACCGCCGCCAACCTGTGGCTCACCGCCTCGGTGGGGCTCTCCGTCGGGCTCGGCTTCAACATGCCCGCCACCGTCACCGTGGGGCTCTCCCTCTTCACCCTCGTGGGCCTGCGCTTCTTCGAGCGCCTCATCCGCCGCTTGCGGAAGAAGTACGGCGTCATCTCCGAGGAGAACCTCGCCGCCCGGTCCGAGAACGGGGACGAGAACCACAAGAAGAACGAGGGACCTGAGATGGGCCCACCCTCACCCTGACTCTCTCTCTTCAGAGATCAGGGGTGCTCTTGTAGCAAAGAACGGGGCACCTTCCGGCCCCGCGCCGTGCCGACTGGTCCGACCATCGGACCAGTTACGCCCGAGCGCGGCCGGAACCTCCCCCCCGAAGCGACTCAATTCCTATGGCTTAGCCTCGGATGCATGAGTGTCCTTAGGCTCGGTGCAGGCTCACTGTTACGGCGTGCAGCCCGGCAGGTGGCGCTGTCCGATGATGACGCCACACAGGGCCTCTGCTCTCCTTCGGACGCGGCAACCCTCGTGGCGAAGATTTCTCTGAAAATCCGCGTAGGCTCTCGGCGCTTGTCCCGCGCCATCGTGGATGCCAGCCGTCTTCAGGACGCCGGGGATAGACAGGGCGCGCGGAAGTTGTTCGAGGACGTGCTGGCCGTCGAGGTTGTGCCACTGTACCGGGAGATTGCCCAAACGCAGTTGAACGCGTTGGAGTAGCCCAGGGTGGCGGCGTCGAAATTGGCCGATGGCTCCGGGGGCGTCACCTGGTACCGGACGCTCACCGGGGGCCCATCTCTTCGAAGCCGAGGGCGAGGACTCGCACCGGGCGCGCCTGGAGGGCCGGACGCCCCTTCGCGCAGGGGCATCCGGGAACAGCCTCAGCGGGCTCAGTCCATCGTGAAGCGCCGGTCCATCTCGGTGCGGATGAAGCGCTCGATCTCCTCCGCCGTCGTCAGGTCCATCGCCGACTCCAGCAATTGCTGCGCCTCGGCCCGGCTCGACTGGCGCACCAGGCCCTTCACCGTCGGAATCTGCCCCGCCGTCATCGACAGCTCGTCGAAGCCCAGGGCCAGCAGCATCAGCGCGTACAGCGGGTCTCCCGCCATCTCCCCGCACATCGCCACCGGGATTTTCGCGTCCTTGGCCGCCGTCACGATGCTCTTGAGCGCTCGCAGCACCGAGAGGTGCAACGGCTTGTACAGGTACGCCACGTCCCGGTTCTGACGGTCGATGGCCAGCGAGTACTGGATGAGATCGTTCGTCCCCACCGAGAAGAAGTCCGCCTCCTGCGCGAGCCGGTCCGCGATGAGCGCCGCGCTCGGCGTCTCCACCATGATGCCCACCGAGAAGCGCTTGTTGCCGATCGGCACCCCCGCGCGCCCCAGCTCCGAGCGGCACGCCTCCAGCTCGCTGCGAGCCTCGCGCAGCTCGCTCATGCCGCAGATGAGGGGGAACATCACCCGCAGGTGCCCGTGCACGCTGGCCCGCAGCAGGGCCCGGAGCTGCACACGGAACAGCTCCCGGTTGGCCAGGCAGTAGCGGATGGCCCGCAGCCCCATGGCCGGGTTGGGCTCCTTCTCGTGCTTGCCCTTGCCCGGTACCTTGTCCCCGCCGAGGTCCAGCGTGCGGATGGTGACGGGCCTGTCGCCCATCGCCTCCAGCACCTGCCGGTAGGCCCGGTACTGCTCCTCCTCGGTGGGCGGGCTCTTGCGGTCCAGGAACATGAACTCGGTGCGGTACAGGCCGATGCCCTCCGCGCCATGCTCCAGCAGCGACTGGACCTCCTCCGGGAACTCGATGTTCCCCACCAGCCGCATCCGGAAGCCGTCCGTGCTCTGCGCCGGCAGGTCCTTGGCCTGCAGGGCCCGCGCCTCGCTCTCCTGATGCCGGCGCATCGTCGCGTGGAAGAGCTCGAGCTGGTCCTCGGTGGGGTTCACCAGGACGACTCCCCGCGAGCCGTCCATCGCCACCAGATCTCCCGGGGAGATCTGCTCACTGGCCCGCCCCGCGCCCACCACCGCGGGCGTGGAGCGGGCGCGCGCGACGATGGCCGTGTGGCTCGTCTGCCCGCCCAGGTCCGTGACGAAGCCCGCCACCCGCCCGCTGCGCACCATCAGCGCCGCGTCCGCCGGGGACAGATCGTGCGCCACCACCACGGCGTGGTCCGGCAGCGTCACCTCCTCGTCCACCACCTGCCCCAGCAGGTTGCGCACCACCCGGTCCGCCACGTACTCCACGTCCGAGCGTCGCTCGCGGAAGTACTCGTCCGAGATGTTGTCGAAGAGGTGCTTGATCTTGCGCGCCACCCGCCTCACCGCCCACTCGGCGTTGATGCGGTCCTCGACGATGAGCCGGTTGACCTCGTCCACGAACATGGGGTCGTGGAGCATCAACCGGTGCGCCTCGAGGATGAGGGCGTGCTCGGGCCCTTCCGTCCTGGAGATCTGGTCCTTGAGCTCGGAGAGCTGGCGGTCGGACAGGTCCAACGCCGTCTTCATCCGCATCCGCTCGGGGTCGACCTCGGCCTCCGCCAACCGCAGCTTGGGCGTACGCACCCGCTTGCGGTCCAGGATGTAGGCGTGGCCCACCGCCACGCCCGGCGAGGCGCCGATGCCCTTCAGGTTCAACGTGGGAGTGGCCTGGCTGCTCACGGTTCCTTCTTCATCTGCGGCGAGTCGCCGCGTGGACGCCTTCACTTCGACTCGCCAAACCTGTTGGCGATGAGCTTCTGGATGTCCTGGAGGCACGCCTCGGCGTCATCCCCCTTGCACGTCACCGTGACGTGCATGCCCTGGGCGGCCGCCAGCATCAGCACGCCCATGATGGACTTGGCATTGGCCTTCTGGCCCTCGCACAGGAGCGTCACCTCGCTCTTGTAGCGGTTGGCCACCTGCACCAGCTGCGCCGCCGCCCGGGCGTGCAGCCCCAGCGCGTTGATGATTTCGAATGTCCCTTCGGCCACGCTCGACATTGCCAGTCCCTATTCTCCCTCTTCTACAGGAAGGCCCCCGCCGCACATGCCAGTCCCGCGGCGAGGTAGAGCACCACGTAGTTGGGAACCCGACGGGCGACCAGGAGGTAGGACACCACCCCCAGGGCCAGACAGCCCGCGGAAAGAAGGGGCGCGAAACGGCCGCCCGCGTTGGCCCCGAAGCTGACGGCCAACCACGCCGCCAGCCCTCCCGCACACGCCGCCGCCACCGCCCGCAGCTTGGCTCCCCGGGAGGGGAGGTTGGCCCGGGCCACCGCCTCCACCAGCCTGTCCCCCAGCGACAGCCCCAGCAGGTAGAGCCGGGCCCGCAGGGTGAAGTGGACGAGGTTGTAGAGGAAGAGGAAGAGCACCGCCGCCCACGCGGCCAGCACGGGCACCAGCGCCGCGCACACCGCGCCCGTGGCCGGCTTGAGCGACAGCCAGAAGAAGCCGTCCCCCAGCGCCGCCAGCGGACCCATGAGGGCCGCCTTGAAGGCCACCACCTTGTCCGGTGGCTCCTCGCCCCGGGCGATGCGCTGCTCGTGGTAGAGGACGCCGCCCACGATGGCCGCCGCCACGTAGGGGTGGGTGTTGAAGAAGACGAGGTGCCGGCGCACCGCCGCCTCCAGCGCCTGCTTCTCCGGGTAGAGCCGCTCCAGGGCGGGGTAGAGGGCGTAGGCCAGCCCCAGGTTCTGCATGCCCTGGGGATTCCACGAGGCCTGGAGGAAGAGCGAGCGCAGGAAGACGCGCAGCAGCACTCCCGGGGTGAGGGGCGGGCTGAACAGGCTCATAGCCGCCCCTTCAGGGTGCACAGGACGACGACCACGGTGACGACGGCGGCCCCCACGCTGGCGTACACGGCCGCGCGCCGGGCATGGCTGCCCTGGGCGGCGAGGGCGGCCGCCACCGAGGCCATCGCCGGGTAGGCCCACGCCAGGCCCCTCAGCAGGGGAAGGGGCATCCGCTCCAACAGCGGCCCGAGGAAGAAGCCCAGCAGGGCGCAGCTGGCCGTCATCGCCCCGAAGAGGACGAAGTGCGGCCACATGCCCCAGAGGTTCTGCTGCATGGCCAGGGTGAGCTGGCCCGCCTCGGCCGAGGCCAGGGCCTTGCGCGCCAGCCGCCCCGAGTAGCGCTCCAGCACCCGGTCCACCCGCAGGCCGATGCGCCCCATGCCCACGAAGAGGAGCACCGCGAGCGACCAGAGGGCCGGGGTGGAGCCCGCGCCGGTGGCCGCCGCCATGGTGGCCGCCGCCGCCGAGGTGGCCGTGGCCGACAGGGTGTCGTTGTCCGGCAGCGAGGCGCCCAGGTTGGCCGTGCCCAGGTGGAAGAGTTCCAGCAGCATGCCGGTGAACAGGCCCGAGGTGACGTCGTTGAGCAGCAGGCCCATGACGGTGGCCGCCACCAGCGGCCGGGAGAACATGGCCTGGAGGAAGGCCTTGCGCTCCACCGCGACGAGGCCGCCCCAGACGCCAGCGAGCGCCACCTGGGTCCAGCCCACGTTCACGGGCTCACCCCGCCTTTCCCCAGCGCTCTTGGAGCTCGGCCAGTTCCACCGGCTTCTCGCCAGGCACCGCGCGCGCCTCCACCCGCACTCCCTCCTGGGCCAGCCGCTCCAGCGCCTGGAGCTCGGACTCGGCCAGGAAGACGGAGGGCGACACCTGCCGCCGGCCCGTGCCGAAGTGCACGTTGCCCAGGTTGAGGTGCTCCACCTTCAGCCCCTGCGCCTTGGAGAAGGGCACCGCCGCCACGTCCCGCATCAGCACCAGCGTCTTCACCGGGTCCTTGGAGACCCCCACGAAGTCCACCTGCGCCAGGGGGAGAATCTGCACCTCGATGGCGCTCTGCACCGCGAGCGCCATGGCCGCGCGCACCAGCGGGCTGGCGGCGGCCTCGTCGTCAGCGACGACGACGCGGGACACCTTGAGATGGGGCAACCAGGCCTCGACGACCTGTCCATGAATGAGGCGGTTGTCGACGCGGACCAGGGAGATCACAGCAGTCTCGAATCGCCCACCCTCGGGGGCCCGTCAAGTTCGCGGCACGGCCTGCGCGGCCTGCTGACGCTGCTGCGCCTCGCGCAACAGGGCCGAAGCACAGGTGATATTGCGCTGCCCATAGGAAGCCAGTTGCGAGGCCATCTCCGGCAGCGGCAGTTCCTCCAAGCGCAGGGAGTTGGCCTTCAGGAGCATGGGGAGGTTGACGCCCGCGAGCACCTCGACCTTGCCGGCCTGACAGCGCTCCGAGCACATCATCAGGGACTCCTTGCAGGGAGTGCCGCCGAAGAGGTCGGCCATGATGATGACGCCATCACCCTGGTCCACGGCCTCCATGGCCTGCCGCATCCTCACCCGGAGGTCCTCGACGGAGGTCCCAGGCTCGATGT
>NZ_DASVWK010000049.1:0-9760 GCF_036389735.1 Archangium sp.
CAGCTTCTCCATCGTCCCGCCCAGGGAGGTGACGTGGGCGGCCAGGCCGTTGATGAGCAGCGCGGAGGAGGGCAGCGCGTACACCTCGTCCGCGGCCGAGCCCACGAAGTATTCCAGGTCATCCACGCTGTAGAGCACCGCCAGCACCCGCTTGCCGGCCGCGCGCATCCGCAGCACCGCCTGGTGCAACTCCTCCGCCTTGCCCCAGTCCACGCCCGGCAGGCCGGACACCTTCAGCACCACGCCCTCGAGCCGGGGATCCTTCGTGGCCTCGTCCATCCACCGCGTCAGCCGCAGGTACGGGTCCGGCTCGGAGAAGCCGAGCAGAGCCAGCGTGCCGCCCCCCGCCCTCAGCTCGTCATCCAGGTCCAGCATCGCCACCGAGCCCCCGCCGAGGCGCAGGGCCGGGTACTTCTGGCTGGAGAGGCGCACCGCCACCACATGGTCCAACCCGCCGCCCTCGGCGCCTCCGCCCGCGTAGGTGATGCCGAAGCGCGAGCTGTCCAGCGTGGCGGCGAACTGGAGCGCCAGCGAGCGCTCGGTGCCGAGCCCATGCGAGAGGCCGGCGCCCAGTCCCAGGCCCGGGAGGACGGTGGTCTGGAGCGTGTACGAGAAGCGCCCATCTCCCCACTGGCCCTCGGCGGCGGTGTAGTCCGCGCCCAGCGTCAGGCGCTCGCCGAAGGGGCGCAGGCCCACGGCCAGGTTGTAGCCACGGGGCAGGGAGAAGGGCCCCTGCTGGGGCGCGTTCACGTCCCGCACCACCGCGCCCACGGAGAGAAAGCGCGTGGGCCGCAGGGTGAGGCCCAGGTCGAAGCCGGAGAGCCGGTCCAGCGCGGCGTTCTCCGAGGAGAAGCCGTGGTAGGAGGCGCCCAGCGACAGCCTCCGCGAGCCGAGCGCCAGGCCGAAGGACGTCTTGCGGTAGTCCGGGAGCCCACGCCCGCGCAGCCACTCCAGGCTGAAGCCGGCGCCCAGGCCGCCCAGGTTGGAGCCCAGGTACAGCCCGTTGCCCACCTGGTCTCGCACGAGGTTGCGCTCGTGCAGGTAGAAGAGCTGGGGCGGCCCCACGAAGCGCAGGCCGGCCGGGTTGACGGAGAGGGCCGTGGCCTCGTCCACCAGCGCGGCGGAGGTGGGGGGCAGCGTCACCCCGCGCGGAGGCGTGGCGGGCTGGACGATGACCCCCGTCTGGGCGAGCGCGAGGGCTGGGAGCAGCATCAAGAGCGAGAGGGCACGCATAGGGCCCTCTGGACTCTAGGCCGCGCCTTCCGGCGCACAAGCGCCGCGTCTCACCAATCTTCGGTACCGTTCACTCCCTCCAGCGGGTCGCCCTTCTTGGCCTTCTTCTCCTTCGAGCGCCGCTGGCCGCCGCGATCCTCGCCGTTCCACTCGTCCGTGCCGTGCGAGTTCTCCAGCGGATCCGACGACTTCACCCGCTTCTCCGCACCGCCGTCGGCATTGTTCAGCAGGTGATTGACCACGCGGCTCATCTCCGACTTGAGCTGGCCGAACTCGTCGCCCTGGAGCACCACGCGCTTGGTGCCGAGCCGCTTGCCGGTGCTCATGTCGTACAGGCCCAGCACCAGCTCCGTGGTGCGGTTGTCCGCCAGGTCGCGCACCGTGCCCACCAGGCCCCGCTCCAACCCGAGCGCCCTGCCCAGCCCGAGCACCGCATGACTGGTGGCGTTGCCGCGCCCCACCTCGGCGGCCACCGCGTCCAGCTTCGCGTCGTACGCCTTGTAGTTGTCCGTGGGCTGCAGCTCGGCGCTCACCTCCGAGTCGTCCAGGCTCACGTCGAGGAACTGGCCGTACTGGCGGAAGCCGGGGCGCTCCAGGCGCAGCAGGTGCTTGCCCACGGCCAGCGTCGGCACCGTCACCGGGGTGTAGCCCTTGAACTCGCTGTCGATGTAGACGCGCGCGCCAGCCGGACGGGACTTCACCGTCACCCCACCGCGCAGCGCCGCGTTGACCCCCGTGGCCACCTGCACCCGCAGCGCGATGAGCTCGCGGCTGTAGCGCTTGGTGTCCAGCTCATACATGGGGTTGAGCGCCATCAGGTCCAACAGCGCCAGCTTGGCCTCCTCGATGTCGCCGCGCTGCTGCATCACCGCGGCGTACAGGGCGGTGACATCGCACAGCGGGGTGCAGGAGGTCGTCATCGCCGCGGCGGCCTTCTGCAACTCCTTGAGGGTGGCGCGCACCTTGCGCTCGGCGTCCTCGTACTCCTTCTTCTCGAAGGCCTCGAGGCTCTCCTTGTAGCCGAGCTCGCCGCGCTTGAGGGAGGCCTGGGCCTCCTCATCCGGGGGCAGGCCGAAGAGCTCCTCGGGCTTGCGGACGGAGTAGGCCTGGAACGAGTCCAGGGCCTCATTCATGTAGCTCTCCATCTTCGGACCGTTCGCCTCGGCCGCCACATCCATGGGGACGAGGAGCGAGGCGATGCGCCGGGCCCCGGAGGGCGGGGCGGCCAGTGCGAGAGTGGGGAGCAGGACCAGCGCAAGGGCTTTCATATTGCCCGCCATGGTAGCCGAGCCGAGGGCTCGGGCACCATGCCCGCGCGGTGGGGGTCCTACACGTCCAGGTCCTCGACCTCGTTCGCGCTCTCCATGATGAACTTGAAGCGCGCGCTGACGTCTCGGCCCATCAGGTCGTTGATTACCTGGTCGGTGAGCAGCGGGTTGTCGATGGTCACCTGGAGGCTCTGGCGCTTCTTCGGATCGAGCGTGGTCTCCTTCAGCTCGTCCGGAGTCATCTCTCCCAGACCCTTGAAGCGCATGACGTTGGGCTTGGCGTTGCCCTTGGCCTTCTCGCGGATGATCTGATCGCGGTGGACCTCGTCGAGCGCCCAGTACGTCTCCTTGCCGATGTCCACCCGGAAGAGAGGCGGCTGGGCGAGGTAGATGTGTCCCTGCTCGATGAGCGGGCGCAGGTGCCGGTAGAAGAAGGTGAGCAGCAGCGTGGCGATGTGGTTGCCGTCGCTGTCGGCGTCCATCATCAGGAAGACGCGGCCGTAGCGCAGCTTGGTGATGTCGAAGTCGCTGCCGATGCCACAGCCCAGGGCGCTGACGATGTCCGTGAGCTCCTTGTTGCCCACCACCTTGTCGGTGGAGGCCTGCTCGGCGTTGAGCACCTTGCCGCGCAGCGGGAGGACGGCCTGGGTGCGCCGGTCCCGGCCCTGCTTGGCGCTGCCGCCTGCGGAGTCACCCTCGACGAGGAAGAGCTCGCTGGTGCCGGGCTCCGTGGAGGAGCAGTCCGCCAGCTTGCCCGGCAGGTTGAGCCGGTGGCTGACGGCCGTCTTGCGGCTGATCGCCTGGGAGGCGGCCCGGCTGGCCTCGCGAGCCCGAGCGGCCAGGACGATGCGGGCCACCACCGCCTCGGCGATGGACTTGTTGTCGTTGAGCCACTTCTCCAGCGCGGGACGGATGACGCTGTCCACCTGGGCGGTGGTCTCGGGGTTGTTGAGGCGCCCCTTGGTCTGGCCCTGGAACTGCGGCTCCACCACATAGGTGGAGAGGATGGCCGTCATGCCCTCGCGGATGTCCTCCGCGGTGAGCGTGACACCCTTGAACGAGAGGTCGTGCGTCTCGATGTAGTTGCGCACCGCCTTGACCACTGCGCCGCGCAGGCCCGCCTCGTGCGTGCCGCCCAGCGGCGTGGGGATGCCGTTGACGTACGAGCGGATGTGCTCGTCCGTGGCCTCCGTCCACACCAGCGCGGCCTCCAGGCGCACCCCGTTGTCTCGCGAGTGGTAGAAGATGGCCGTGGTGCCCGACGGCACCACCGGCTTGCCGCGCTCGGCCACCACCTTGGTCAGGTACTCGGCGATGCCGCCATCGTGCTTGAACTCCTCCTTCACGTGCGGGTGGGCCGTGTCGTCCTTCCAGACGACCGTCATCCCCTTGTGGAGGTAGCTCTTCGCCTCGAGCCGCTCGCGGATGAGCGCCGCGTCGAACTTCAGCTTCTCGCCGAAGATCTCCGGGTCCGGCTCGAAGGTCATGGAGGTGCCGGTGCCACGCGCCGGACCCTCCGCCTTGAGCGGACTGGTGGGCCTGCCGCGGCTGTACGTCTGCACGTGCCGCTTGCCGTCGCGCTTGATCTCCACCACCAGCTTGCGAGCGAGCGCGTTGACCACCGAGCTGCCCACGCCGTGCAGACCGCCCGAGTGGATGTAGTTGCCCTGCTCGAACTTACCGCCCGCGTGAAGCGTGGTGAGGATGATCTCCACCGCCGGCTTCTTGAACTTGGGCATGATGTCGATGGGGATGCCTCGCCCATCGTCCACCACGGTGATGGTGCGCCCATCCTTGTGGAGCGTGACTTCCACGGTGGAGGCGTAGCCGTTGATGACCTCGTCCACCGAGTTGTCGAGGATCTCCCACAGCAGGTGGTGGTAGCCCGTGTTGTCGGTGCCACCGATGTACATCGCCGGGCGCTTGCGCACGGGCTCCAGGCCCTCGAGGACCTGGATGTCCGCGCCCGTGTAGGTCGTCTTCTTGGTCGTCGTCGCCATGACTGTCTCCGGCTACTCCTTCTTCTGCTCCGGCAGCGGGATGAAGAGGGGCTCGCGCACCACTTCCTTCACCGCGTCCTTGCGCGACATCTCGTGGCCCTTGCCACCGCGGCCCGTCACTTCGTAGCGGCCCGGGTTGAGGGTGAGCTTCCGGCCCTTCTGCGTCTCGAAGAGGATGCCCACTTCCTTGTTGCCCTGGGGCGAGACGAGGAAGTCCACCACCCGGTCCCCGTCCTCCACCTTGACGACGGTGACGCCCTTGCCCGGTCCGGCCAGCTCGTTGATCTCCGCCACCTTGCACACCAACGCACTGGTGCGCTCGGTGAGCACGCCCACCAGGTCCTTGTCCTCCACCGGCTGCACGCCGACGATCTCATCGCCCTCGCCCGTCTTCGCGTAGCGACGGCCGGCGCGGGTGGAGACCTCCAGGTGCGGGGCGAGCGGGAAGCGCATGCCCATGCCCTGCTTCGTGATGCCCAGCAGCTTCTCCGGGCGCCACAGGCGGGTGTCGAGCGAGAGGGCGGCCACCACGCGCTCGCCATCGTCGAACTTGAACAGCTTCTGCACCGGGTCTCCGTACCCCGTGGAGGCCGGCACGTCGTTGAAGCGGGTGACGTAGGCGGTGCCGAAGTTGCTGAAGAGGACGACGTTCGCCTTGAGGCTGCCGGCGAGCACCGTCATCACCGCATCGCCCTCGCGCAGACGGGTGGAGGCGGGGTCCTTCACCTCGCGCACGCGCTTGATCCACCCATCGCGGGTGATGTCGACGTGGGCGTCCTCGTCGGCGATGAGGGCCTCGGCGTCGAAGACCATCTCCTCGGCGCCGCTGCGGCTCACCTTGGTGCGACGCTTGCCCATGCCGTAGGCGGCCTTCACCTCGGCCAGCTCGTCCTTCACCGTGGCCCACAGCCGCGGGTTGCTCTTGAGCAGCGCCTCCAGCTCCTTGATCTGCTTGCGCTTCTCCTTGAGCTCCTCCTGGACCACCAGGATCTCCAGGCGGGCCAGCTTGTAGAGCTTCATCTCCAGGATGGCGTCCACCTGGAGCTCATCCAGCTTGAAGCGCGCGATGAGCTTCTTGGCCGCGTCCTGCTTGCCCTCGGACGCGCGGATGATGCGGATCATCTCGTCGAGGGCGTCGTAGACCTTCTCGAAGCCCTCGAGGATGTGGACGCGCTTCTTCAGCTCGTCGAGCTGGTACTGGATGCGCCGCTTGATGACCTGGAGACGGAAGTCCAGGAAGTACTGGAGGATCTCCTTGAGCCCCAGCCGCTTGGGCGTGCCGACCTCGGGGTTCTCCGGGTTGGGCACGAGGCAGGTGAGGTTGACGTTGAAGTTCGTCTGGAGGGGGGTGTTCTTGTAGAGGTAGGCCATCACCAGCTCGGGGCTGGCCTCCTTCTTGAGCTCCAGCACGATGCGCACGTCCTTGGTGGACTCGTCGCGCACGTCGACCACGAGCGGCAGCTTCCGCTCCCGGACGATGTCGCCCATCTTCGCCACCAGCGTGGACTTGTTCACCGTGTAGGGGATGGACGTGATGATGATCTGCTGTCCGCCCCGCTTCATGTCCTCCAGCTCGTACTCGCCGCGCAGGCGCACGCTGCCCTGACCGGTCTCGTAGATCTCCTGCAGCTCCTTCTGGGAGTTGAGGATCTCTCCGCCGGTGGGGAAGTCCGGGCCCTTGACCCACTTGAGGAGCTGCTTGACGGTGAGGTTGTTGTCATCCACCAGGGCGATGAGCGCATCGACCAGCTCGCCCAGGTGATGGGGCGGGATGTTGGTGGCCATGCCCACGGCGATGCCCGTGGTGCCGTTCATCAGCAGGTGAGGAACGCGCGCGGGCAGGACGATGGGCTCGGTGCGGGTGCCATCGTAGTTGGGACGGAAGTCGACCGTCTTCTGGCCGAGCTCGTTGAGCAGCTCGTCGGAGAGCTTCTCCAGGCGGCACTCGGTGTAACGGTAGGCGGCGGCGGCGTCGCCATCGAGCGAGCCGAAGTTGCCGTGGCCGTCCACGAGGGGGTAGCGCAGGGAGAAGTCCTGCGCCATGCGCACCAGGGCGTCGTAGATGGCGGTATCGCCGTGGGGGTGGTAGGGGCCCATGATGGCGCCGACGACCTGAGCGCACTTCTTGTACTTCGCGTCGTGCGAGAGGTTCAGGTCGTTCCACATGCCGTACAGGATGCGGCGCTGCACGGGCTTGAGGCCGTCGCGCACGTCCGGAAGGGCGCGCGAGGTGATGACGGAGAGGGCGTAGTTGAGGTAGCGCCGCCGGGCCTCGTCGGCGAGACCGGCGGGCGTGGCTCCGCCGCCACCGCCACCGGCAGCCGGGGCGGCACCATCGCCACCCCCACCCGAGGCTCCCTGCTTCTTCCGCGTCTTGTTTTCCGCTTGTGCGAGCATGCTCATGTGTTCAGGCCAGGGCCATCCGTCTTACTGGAACGCGGGACGCGGCTCGCGCACTCCGCTTCCAGGACGGCAGGTGTGAGGGCGGCGAACTACCACGGCCCTCCGTCAAAGGGAACAAATTCGAGGGTTTGCAACGCCTCGGCAGGGAAAGAACTATACGTCTGTTCAGGTGTGGGCGCCATTAAAACGCGTTGAAGAGGGCCTCGAAGGTGGGGTCGCCACGCTTGCCTGCCTGGGTTGGGACCGGCACGAATCGTGGCCACGGGGCCGTACTGCGGGTAGGGGCCATTGTCTACCTGAGGGGTAGGCAGGCAAGGGGATGGAGATGTCCCATTTGCCCTCTCAGGTAGGGCGGAGGGGACGCCGGCTGTCCGGTCTGGGTCCAATTCGAGCGGGCCATTGGGCGCATCTTGCACCAGGGGACTGACATGTCCTGAGTTGTGCGCTGGGCTGCTCGGGTGTCAGGCGGCCTGGGCAGGGTAGGCTCCGGTCTCCTGGTCTGCTGACGAAGAGGCGAGCCATGTCCCCCCGTCCCGCTGTCCCAAGCGGTCGAGTGGTGCAACGACAGTGGCCTGCCGCGAGGGGCTTGCTGGTCGTGGCCCTGCTGGTGCTTGGCGGCTGTGCGACGGGCCGGCCGCCTTCGGGGTCGCTGCTGGCGGGAGACGACGCGGCGCTCGATACGGGAGGGGGTGGCCCGGCTCCGATGCCGCTCCCCGTGGTGCAGGGCGGGCTGGTGATTCTGGATGGCTTCGAGACGCTGCTCCGCCGGGCCGGGCTGGGGGATTGCCACCTGCTGCCCACGAGCGAAGCGGGCTTCACGCCCGAGGACGCGGCGGAGCTGTACGACGCTCTCCTCGTCAGTCCCGTCTCGCTGGCGAACTTCGGCCCGCGTCTGGCGGCCTCGTCCCTGCTGCGGGAGGTGATGGAGGGCGAGGAGGAACTGTCTCGCCCGGCCCTGCTCGCACGCGTACAGCGCTTCGAGGGCCTGGCGGTGCTACGCCCCGACGGCTATGTGGCCTGGGCGTTGAATGGAGAGACCCAGCAGCGCGTGGGCCCGGTCTCGCTGAAGGACGGCGCGTTGAGGGCTGGCCCCTTCGAGGTGGGTCGCTTCTACGATGGACGCAGTGGTGCCTTCTTCCCTGTGGATGAGGTGCTCCAGCGCGTCCGCACCGAGATAGTAAAGGCGTGCGTGGGATTGAGGTAATTCACACCCCGGTACTCCCGTGAGGAGCAGCGCTTGATCGAGACCTACTATGCGTCGGCCTATTGGGGCGCCCGAAAGGAGTCTCCCGAGGACTGTGGTCAGCGCGCGGAGGTCATGTTCAACGAGCTGCGCACAATCGCCTCGGACTTCTCCCATTGGCTCAAGCAGGGGCGTTCTCGCAACGAGGCACTCAAGCATTCCATCGAGGCGGACCGAGCCACGTTGACGAAGATGTTCCGGCGTGGAAAGGACCGGATGTTCGAGGATCTCGGCTTTCGTCTCAACGGCTGGAATGGCGCCGATGATCATGAGGCCAGCTCCTTCAACATCCGCGCGGGTCTCTACGCGGAGCGCATCGTCAATGCGTGTGTTTTCTATCTGCCCAACGCGGGACCGGACAACAAGGAAGGCCCGAACGCACAGCGGGTGCTGACGGCGACCGTCCTCTCCGAGCTGGTGCGCGCCATGGCGGTGGCCTGGGAGCCGGAATGGGCCATCGCCGCTTCCAACAGCTATGAGGATCTCCTCCCGAAACCCCAGCTGACGAGACGGCTGGGCTGGGTGACCTACTACTCGGACCAGGTGGGCCGGGTGCCTCCGCTGCCCGCTCCCGTGCGCATGGAGCGGATCGACGACAAGGGCACGCTCCTCGTCCTCACCCCCGAGCGTTTCACCGCGACAAACCCCGAGCATGTCGCGCTCGCCAACCGCGTGGGCGAACTCCTCGACCGCGCGGGGCTGCTCGGGCCGCCGCTCCCCTGAGGGGCCCTGTCCGCCGTCTACTTGTTCTCGGTGCCGATGCGCTGGCCGCCCTGGGGTGCCTTCCCCCAGCCGCCGCGGCGGAAGATCATCACCTTGCCGCTGGTGGCACTCCCGCTGAGCATTCCCGCCATGGTGGCCTGGAGGGCCCGGCTACCGGGCGGGTGGTAGATGATCCGCACCTTGCGTCCGGACGGCAGGTTGCTGGAGGCATCGATGAGCAGGAAGACCGTCTTGTCCTCGATGTGGATGCGCTCGGGGTCGCGCCGGTGGTCGAGCTCGGTGAGCAGCTCGCCGTCGTCCACGCTCCGGGCGTCGTCCGAGAGCCGGCGTACCTTCACCCGCAGGTAGTTCTCCCCGCTGGTGCCGACGAAGTCGCGCGTGCCCTGGATTAGGATGGCCAGGTCCGCACCGGTCTCGGCCGCCCTGCTCCCCAGCCGTAGGCCCGAGCGGGGATTGTCATCCGTGTCGAGCAGCAGGGTGACGTTGGCACAGCTCCTCCCGCAGTCCTTCCCGAAGGGCAGTTTGTCGAAGAGCAGCCGCAGCGCGAAGTCGCCGCCCTGGGGACCCGCCATCCCCTCCACCACCATGGGACGTTCCGCGTCCTTGGGAGGGGTATAGCGGAAGGTGGCCTGATCCTTGGCCAGGGCGCTCGTGGCGAGCAGAGCGAAGGCCAGGGGGAGCAGCGCGTTCTTCAAGAGGGAGCCTCCTCGGGGGCAAAAGGGCCCCCATTCAAATGCGAAGCGGCGCTCCGCCTCAAGAGCGGCCCCCTCGTCGCTCGGGGAGCGTAGAGTGGGGCCCGAACGCCGTGGGGCGCGGCCCCGCCCGGAGGATGCCGATGGAATCGCTGTACGTGCGCCAGCTCAAGCTCGGCCCCATGGACAACTTCGTGT
>NZ_DASVWK010000050.1:0-22871 GCF_036389735.1 Archangium sp.
GCGCACGACCCGAGAAGCGGTGCCACACCCGACGAGGAGCACCAGCAACACGGCCGGGTAGAACGGCTTCATGAGAATTCCCTCTGGCCCTGGGCATACCCCAGGGGAAGCCAATCCAGGAGAATACCCGGTAAGAAGACACGAACGCCCGCCGGGGCCCCTCATCGGGGCTCCACGGCGGGCGTCAGGACTTCTGGACGTCTCGACTACAGGCCGCGTCCGGCCTTGATCATCGCCTCGCCCACGAAGCCGCGGATCTCCTCCACCTTGGCCTCCCAGCTCTCATGGCGGATGAGTTCGGCGCGCTCGCGGCTGGGGCCAGCACCCTCGGCGAGGCACTCGTCGATCTTCCGCACGAAGTCCTCGGTGTCCTTGGCCACCTTGCACAGGCCCACCTTGCGCACCTCGGGGATGTCCGAGGACACCACCGGCACGCCCGCCGCCAGGTACTCGCGCACCTTCAGCGGGTTGGCGTTGAGCGTGAGCTCGTTCACCCGGAAGGGCATGAGCGCCACGTCGAAGGCCTTGCAGTAGCCTGGCAGGTCCGCGTACGGCTTGCGGCCCAGCAGGTGGATGTTGGGCTCGGCCTTCAGCACCGCCGGATCCACGTCCGGCGCCACCTTGCCGATCACCACCACCGAGCCCTCGGGGTGTGCCCGCGCCGCCGCGGCGATCGCCTCGAAGTCCACCCAGTCCGCCACCAACCCGAAGAAGCCCAGGATGGGCTTGGGCAGGTTCGCGATGTCCGCGGGAATGGGCGTGGCCGGATCGCACGCCTTCACGAAGTGGTTGAAGTCCACGCCGTGACGCACCAGCACCGTCTTCGGGTTGACCTTGACCTTGTTTTCCCGCAGCCGCTCCGCCGAGGTGATGACCAGATCCGCCCGGCGCAGCAGCTGATCCTCCATCTCCGCGATGTGCCGCCCGTTGGTGTCGCTGAAGGCGGAGAACTCGTCCACGCAGTGGTAGACGACGAACTCCTCGCCCAGCCGCCCGGACACCGGCGCCGAGGCCGGCAGGAAGGACCAGGAGATGGGCCGCTTGAAGTTCAGCTGCCGCATGGCGCGCAGCACCTGGGCACGCAGCAGGGTGCGGTTGGCCGCGCGCACCATCTCCGAGCCGTAGAACGGAATGGCCAGCGGGGCGAGCACGAAGAGGTTCGGCTCCACCTCGCGGATGCCCTCGGTGAACGAGGCCAGCTTGTTCCAGATGCGCCTGGCGTCGTGCGCATTGGCCTTCGGCGCCCGGTTGCCGATGCTGTTCACCCAGAGGACGCGGTTGTCCCGCGAGAGGATCCGCATGATGTGGACCTTCGACAGCGGATCCCCATCCCAGTCATTGGAGAAGACCACCAGGTCCCTGCCACGAAGGGCCCGACGGGTCAGATCCATTTCCTCACTGCGCCGCATGTGTCTCGCCTCCTCCCACCATCGTCGGTTGCTCCAGATCTCCGTACAGCCGCAGCAGCACCGGTCCAGCATCCGGTGACACCACCTGCGCCGGCCCCTCCTCGAGCGCGCGGTACACCTGATCCGCCAGGTCCACCGCGTTGCCTGCCCGGAAGGTGTAGGCCCCATGAGGCCGAGCGCACACGTCACTGGCCACGCACGGCACGCCGAGCGCGAGCGCCTCGCGCACCGAGATGGCGTCTCCGTCGTGCGTGGTGGGCCGGATGAAGGCATCGCAGCGCGCCATCAGCGCGAGCGCCTCCGGGTGCTCCAGCTCGCCCACATCCTCGATCAGCCCCTCCACCCCGAACGCCCGGGCATCGTGGAGGAACGCCTCCGAGCGGGTGCCGGGCCCGAAGACGGCGAGCCCCACCTCGGGCCGCGCGTTCAAGATCATCCGCAGCGCGCGGAACATCAGCTCGCGGCCGTAGACGGGCGAGGGGTGGTGCGCCATGGCCAGCAGGGGGCGGCGACGGGCGCGCGCCTCCTGGATCCGCGGCGTCACCTGCCCCGGCCGTACCTGCGAGCCACAGAAGGCCGGATACACCACCAGCTTCTCCTCGGGGACACCGCAGCGGGCGAGCGCCTCGCGCACGGCCTCGGACACGGCCACCACGCGCGAGTACCCGGCCAGCGCCACCCGCGCGAAGGCCCGGCGAGACACCGAGGCCGCCAGGTAGTCCGGAATCAGCCCTGAGTGCAGGGTGATGACGCGGGGAGCGCGCGGGGCCCTCACGCCCGCGGTGGCCGCGAGCATCCAGGACTTCGGGTTGTTGCCGCTGGTATGCACGTGCACCGTCCACCCCTCGCGCAGGAAGCCCGCGAGCCGCGTGCCGTACTGCGTGGGGGTGCGGACGGGGATGATGTCCGGAGCCGGACGCCCCCCCTTGCCGATGTCCAGCACCACCGCCTCCACCCCGCGCTCGCGCAGGTACCCGTGGAGCTGCTGGACGTGGACCGCGACGCCACCGTGCGGCGGTGGATAGTCACCGACGAGAAGCACTCGCATGCGGGGATCCCCTTACTGTGCCGCGGACGACACGGGCGGAACGGACTGGACGTGCTCGGGGCGCCGCTCCGGCTGCGGGCGCAGCCCCATCTCGCGCTCATAGGTGGCGAGCGGATCTGGATCCCTGCGGATCTCCTTGGCCGGGATGCCGGCCACGATCGCCCCGGGCGCCACGTCCTTCACCACCACGGCATTGGCGCCGATGACGGCGAAGTCCCCCACATGGATGTTGCCGAGAATCTTCGCGCCCGCGCCGATGCGCACATAGTCGCCGATCACCGGCAGATCCCTCAGGCCCGAGCGTCCACCCACCGTCACCTGGTGGGAGATGAGGCAGTGGCGGCCAATCTTCGCCTCCTTGTGGATGACGATGCCCATGCCGCCGTAGCCCAGTTGCGTCCCCTCGCCGATCTCCGCCTCGTAGGGGATGTACGAGCCATGCAGATAATGGATGGCCTTGCGCAGCACGGCGGGCATCACGGGGACGCCCCGCAGGTACAACTTGCGTGCCATTCTGTACAACGTCATCGCATCCAGCAGACCCATCACGCCTCTCCCCTTGTTGAACGAGGCCCCAACCTAGGTACAGGCCCCCGAGGGCGGGAGCCCCCCTGGGGGGGCGATCGTCCACCACCGACAGGTTTTCGGGGCTCAACCGACGCGACGTGAACGCAAGCCGGCGAGCACACTCAGCGGCCTCACGCCGGTGGCATACAGGACGCCCATGTAGCCCACGAGGAAGAGCAGGCCGGCGAGCGCGAGCGGCAGGGCCCTATAAAGGAAGCCCTCGGGCAGTCCGGTCCAGGCCTGGTGCGTGCTGGCGCGCAGCAGGAAGACGGCCCCCGCCGCCGCCACGGCCGCGACCGAGGCCTTGCCCAGCTCGCGCCAGGGGATGATGTCCCGGACGCGCAGCGGGCGCTCCGGGGTGGACAGCGCCGCCGGCACGCGGGCGAGCAGCGAGCCCTTCCCCACCACCTCGGCCACGACCCAGGACACGACGCCCCCCATCATTCCCAGGTAGCGCACCCCGAGCCACAGGAGCGGCACCGTCACCGCGGCCTTCAGCAGGTACGAGAGGAAGATGGCGCGCGTGTGCCCGCGGGCGCGCAGCACGCCGTCCATGGGCAGGATGGCGAGCACCACGCCCAGCACGCTCACCCGGAAGATGGGGACGGCCTCGAGGAACTTCGTGCCGAAGAGCGCCCCGATGAACTCGGGCGCCGCGGCGAAGAGGAACGCGGCCAGGGGAAGGAAGGCGAAGGCCAGCTTGCCCGAGGCCTCGCGGAAGGCCCCCACGCCCTCCTCCAGGCGCCCCTGCTTCTCCAACTCGCCCAGGCGCACCATGAGGACCTCGCTGGTGGGCGTGTAGAGCAGGTCCACCACGGGCAGCTGGAAGCAGCCCACGCGGTAGATGGCGTAGACGGCCGGCGCCACCGCGCTCGCCACCACGTAGAAGTGGGCGTTCTGCTGGGGGATGGCGAGCAACATGGCCGCGCCAAAGGGGGCCGCGTAGACGAGCTGCTCGCGCCAGAGCGAGGCGCGCATCAGCGGCCCGGAGCTGCCCCGTGGCACCACCCACCAGGTGGCCACGTAGCGCAGGCCGGCGAAGCCCACCACCGAGAGCATCAACCCGTGCAGCCCGGCGCCCAGCAGGCACGGCACCACCATGGCCAGCGAGCGCAGCGCGTCCGACACCAGGTACACGAGCGCGGACTGCTTCGTCTTCCCCTGGCTGGTGAGGGAGATCTCCAGCGGGAAGGAGCCGAGCCACAGGGCGGTATAGGCGGCCAGGGGCGCGCGGAACTCGAGCAGCGCCGGGTTGGCGAACAGCCGCGACACGGGCCCGAGCAGCCCCCACACGAGGGCCGCGCCCAGCAGGCCCGCGCCGGACATGAAGACGAGCGTCTGCCCCAGCCATGGCCGCTTCTCCTCGGCGCGAGGCAGGAAGTAGTAGAGGCTCTGCACCACCCCGAAGGGCAGCACCAGGTAGAGCGTCGTGGCGATGAGGAAGAGCTGGTAGTAGGTGCCGTACTCCTCCAACGGCAGCACCCGCGCGAGGACGAGCGGGATGGACACCGTGAGCCCGGCGGTGAACAGCCGGGCGAGCACCAGGGGCCCCGCCTTCCCCAGGAACGAGGAGGCGGGCGCCACTTGGGCCTGTTGCTCTTTCACCAGGCCACCTCCGGGGGCGTCCCGGTCGGACCCATGACGACGTTGGCGGCCGAGGCCTCGGTGCGCTGCGGGCGCCGCCCGGGCACGGGGCCACGCAGGCCCATCATCCCGAAGCAGTCGTCGAGCTGGCACACCGTGAGGCTCGGCGAGTACTCACCCCCCAGGCCCAGGCTGAAGTTCTCCCAGAGCACCTTGCGCTTGAGGGTGAAGGGGTCTCCCCCGATGCGATTGGGCATGTCCTCGGTGGTGACGGCCGAGCGGAACCCGTTGCGCACCAGCACGCGGATGACCTCGTCCGAGTACCAGCCATTGCAGTAGGCGAAGTCGCGCACGGTGATGCCGGCCTCGCGCTCGATGATGGCCTTGGACTCGCGCACCTCGCGCTCCACCACCTCCAGCGGCTCGTGCGTCAGCACCCGGTGGCCCAGGGTGTGCGCGCCGAACTCGAAGCCGTCCTTCACCATGCACCGCACCTCGTCCCAGTCCATCAGGTCCCCCTGCGGAGGCAGGAGGTCCGGACCGGCGCCGAGCCGCTCCTCCAGCACCCGGATGGTCTCCAGGAGCGTGTCGGTGGGGTGGTGGCCGATGAAGTCGTCGAGCGCCGCGGAGATCCGCGTGCGGCCCGAGAGCACGGTGTCCAGCAGCTCCGACGCGGCCGACGGCAGCACGTCGAAGCGGGGCTGGTAGCCCCGGGCCACGGCGCGCCCCAGCAGGTGGAAGAGCCGATCATGGTTGAAGCGCTGGTCGGTGCCGATGAGCGCCGCCGGTAGATAGGTGATGGCCGGCACTCCCATCTGTTTGAGCACGGGATAGGCGTACCGGTACACGTCGCGGTAGCCGTCATCGAAGGTGACGACGCAGAGATCCTTCGTCGCCGCGCGCTTGCCGGCCATCACGTCCAGGGCCTCGCCGATCGTGGCGAACTCGTAGCCCGCGGCCCTCAGCCCCTCCAGATGCCCGCGAAAGGTTTCCTGCGAGATGAGCAGGCCCGGGATGGAGCGTTGGAGCTCTCCCGTGAAGTCGCCCACCACCCGGTGATAGCTGACGATGAGAATGCGCCGTCCGCCTGCCTGGTGTCGCTGCCATGCGGCCATGACCTTGCGGAGCCCACTGTGGTGGAGCACGCCCGCCGCCACGGATTTCATCGCCCGCCGAACCATTCCCCGCCCCCCATCCATCTTGCTTCCTCCCCCGATGACGCCTCTCAGCGTTCCCCGCCACGAACCTGTGCATGCGGGATGCCACTCACCCCTTGGAGGGCGGTCTGGAAGGCTGGACCCCGTAGAAGGTAATTCCGTTCTCATCCGCTGCGTCCACGGGCCAGTGGGGGCGCAAGCGCGGCGTCAGCCAGCCAAAAGATCTGCCGTTCCCTCGCGGACAGGAGGCTCCGTCAGGGCTCGACGCGGAGCGCTTGAGGACAGGGGGCAACGGAGGCGACCCAGGGACTGTAAAAACCTTCCCGACCCCACCCTGAAGTAGCACCTCCCGATCACCCAGCGTGTACCGGTGGATTGCCCTTCCAGGGCTCCACCCGTGCCCGGGCGCTCCGGTTCCCGCTCGGGGGGCTTGGCGCTCGTCCCTGCGGCGTACTCCCCGCTTACCGGCCAGCCTGCCGAGCCTGCTTTCTCTGGAGTACGGAGAAGTTTCCAGTTACGAACGTTCCCGCCGATGGAAGCCCCCGCCGCCGCGCCCCCCGCGCTCGCCATTCACGACGTCAGCAAGCGTTACGGCCGTCACTGGGCGCTCGCGCGCCTCAGCTACACCCTGCCCCAGGGCCGCTCCCTGCTGCTCACCGGGCACAACGGCTCCGGGAAGACGACGCTGCTGCGCCTGGTGGGCACCGCGCTCAGCCCCACCCACGGTCGGGTGGAGGTGCGGGGCCACGACTGCGTCACCCACCTCGAGACGGTCCGCCGCGAGGTGGCCCTGCTGTCGCACGCGAGCTTCCTCTATGAGGACCTGACGGCGCAGCAGAACCTGGTGGTGTTGGCGCGGCTGCTCGGCATGGACTCCCCCAAGGACGTGGCCGACGAGCTGCTCACCAAGGTGGGACTGACGAAGCGCTCGGACAGCCCGGTGCGCCAGTTCTCCGCGGGCATGCGCAAGCGCCTGGCCATCGCCCGACTGTTGATGAAGTCCCCCGCGGTGGCCCTGCTGGACGAGCCCTTCGGCGAGCTGGACCCGGCCGGCATCCTGGCCATGGAGAAGATCATCGGCGAGCTGAAGTCGTCGGGCGTCACGGTCATCCTGGCCACGCACCTCATCGAGCAGGGCCTGGCCCTGTGCGAGGAGCGCCTGCACCTGCAGGAAGGCCGGGCGGTGGCGGCATGAGGCGGATGCGTCCCATCTCCCTGCTGAGGACGGTGGGGGTGCTGCTGGCGAAAGATCTGCTCATCGAGTGGCGCACGCGTGCGCGGCTCAACGCGCTCATCTTCTTCGCCCTGTCCACGCTGCTGCTCTTCTCCTTCGCGGTGGGCCCGGACACCAAGGTGCTGGCGCGCAACGCGGGCGGCTACCTGTGGCTGGCGCTGCTCTTCGCCAGCGTGCTCGCGCTGGGCGAGTCCTTCCGGGTGGAGCAGGAGAACCTCACCCTGGACGGGCTGCGGCTGGCCCCGGCGGACGCGCGCGCCATCTTCCTGTCCAAGGCCGTGGGCAACACCCTGCTGCTCACCGGCCTGGGCGCCCTGCTGATTCCGGTGATGGTGGCCCTGTACGGCGTGCAGGTAGCCATGGGCCTGGGCCCTTTCGCCCTCACACTCCTGCTTGGCTGCATGGCCATCAGCGCGCCGGGCACGGTGTATTCGGCCATCGCGAGCAATGCCCGGGCAAGAGATGTGCTGCTCCCGCTGTTGCTGTTCCCGCTCATCATTCCCGCGCTGCTCGCCGCCGCGAAGGCGACATCGCTCGTGCTGCAAGGTGACCCGATGAATCAGTTGCCCTCATGGTTCGGGCTGCTCACCGGGTTCAATCTGATTTATTGGGCCCTGGGCTTCGTGCTGTTTCCCCGGGTGATCGAGGATTGAGGTCATGAACACGGTGCTGCAGGTAGTCTCCGCGGTGGCGGCGCTGACATCGGTGGGTGTTGGAATCCACCTGGGCCGGAAGTGGGCCCCTCCAGGCGCGCGCTACGACGCTCGCCCGCTGCTCTGGGGCATGACGGCGGTGGCCGTGCTGCTGCTGGGCCTGGGGACGTACCTGGGGCTGGTGTGGGCCCCGCCCGAGCGGGAGATGGGCGAGGTCTACCGCATCATCTATGTCCACGTGCCGGCCATGTGGATGGCGATGCTGGCGCTGACGACGAACTTCGTCTGCTGCGTGGCCTACCTCTTCAAGACGAGCTGGAAGACGGACGCGCTGGCGGAGTCCACGGGCGAGGTGGGGCTGCTCTTCGGCGCCTACGGGCTGGTGCTGGGCTCCATCTGGGGCAAGCCCACCTGGGGCACCTACTGGGACTGGGATCCGCGGCTCACCGCCATGGCCATCATGCTGGTGACCTACGTGGCCTACATGGCCCTGCGCCGCTTCGTGGAGGATCCGGAGAAGCGCGCGGTGTGGAGCTCCGTGGTGGGCATCATCTCCGGCGTCAACATGCCCATCGTCTGGTTCTCGGTGAAGTGGTGGCGCAGCCTGCACCAGGTGCAGTCCACCCCGAAGACGGTGGACCCGGACATGACGCTGGCGCTGCGCGTCAACGCCTGGGCCGCGCTCATCCTCCTCACCCTCTTCCTGCTGCACCGCTACCGGATCGCCCTGGCCACGCGTGAGGTGGAGGTGGCGCTGCCCGAGGCGCTCCCCACGGACGCGCCGGGCAGCCACTCGCGCCCTTCGGAGGTCGCCTGATGTCCACGGCACTGAACACGTACACACTGCTGGCCCAGGTGGGAGTGGGCCGCGTCCAGGGAGGCTGGGAGTACATCTGGGCCTCCTACGCCATCGCCTGGACGTCGCTCTCGCTGTATGCCCTGTCCCTGTGGGTGCGTCGGCCCAAGACCGACGCCGTTTCGAAGGAGTGAGCCATGACGCAGCAGACGCGCAACCGCTTCATCGCCGTGGTGGCCCTCCTGGTGGCCGGTGCCGGCCTGGCCCTGGTGGCCTTCGGCAACATCGGTGAGAACCTCGTCTATTACTGGATGCCCTCGGAGATGCTGGCCCAGGGCGAGAAGGCCTATGGCCCCACCATCCGCCTGGGCGGACAGGTGCAGCCGGGCAGCATCCAGTGGAACGAGCAGCACACCACGCTGAACTTCCGCGTGATGGACAGCGAGAAGCCCGACGCCGCCCACGTGCTGGTGCGCACCACCGAGGTGCCGCCGCAGATGTTCCGCGAGCGCATCGGCGTGGTGGTCGAGGGCACTTTCGACAAGTCCCAGGTCTTCCAGGGCAGCCGGCTCATGGTGAACCACTCCAACGAGTACCGGGCGCCGAAGAACGAAGACGACGTGAAGAAGATGTTCGACGACATGCAGAAGCAGGACAACACCACGGCAGCGGCGAGGACTCAGTGAACGGGACGCTCGGATACGGGCTGGTGCTGGGCGGGCTCGCGTGCGCGAGCTTCGGGGCGTTGGTGGGACTGGTGGGTGGGATGCGCCGCAACGACGCGGCCTTCCCCTGGGTGATGCGCTGCGTGTTCGGCTTCTTCGCCTGCATGCTCGGCGCCAACCTGGTGATGGAGTGGGCGCTCCTCACCAACGACTTCAGCGTCGCGTACGTGGCGCAGGTGGGCAGCCGGGCCACGCCGACGGTCTTCAAGATCGTCTCGCTGTGGAGCGCGCTCGAGGGCTCCATCCTCTTCTGGGGCCTCATCATGGGCAGCTTCGTGCTGGCCTTCGCGCTGGTGCACCGGCGTGAGCACGCGCGCTACATGTCCCTGGCGCTGGGCACCATGCTGGCCGTGGGCGTCTTCTTCACCTTCCTCATCGCGGGCCCGGCCAACCCCTTCCACGCGATGTCGCCGGTGCCCATGGACGGGCCGGGCCCCAACGCGCTGCTGCAGAACCACTACCTGATGATCATCCACCCGCCCATGCTGTACCTGGGCTACGTGGGCATGACGGTGCCCTTCGGCATCGCCGTGGCCGCGCTGCTGCGCGGGGAGATGGGCGATGCGTGGATGGCGCCGCTGCGCCGCTGGACGCTGGTGGCGTGGTTGTTCCTGTCCATCGGCATCATCCTCGGCTCGTGGTGGGCGTACGCGGTGCTGGGCTGGGGTGGCTACTGGGCGTGGGATCCGGTGGAGAACGCGTCCTTCCTGCCGTGGCTGACGTCCACCGCCTTCATGCACTCGACGATGGTGCACGAGCGCAAGAAGATGCTGAAGCTGTGGACGCTGGCGCTCGCGCTGGGCAGCTTCGTGCTGACCATCCTGGGCACGTTCATGACCCGCAGCGGCATCTTCAACTCGGTGCACAGCTTCACCCAGTCGGACATCGGGCCCACGTTCCTGGTGTTCATCGCGGTGCTGCTCTTCGTGTCCATGGCGCTGCTGGCCACGCGCGGGCACCTGCTGGTGGCCGAGAGCAGCATCAACTCGGTCATCTCCCGCGAGACGTCCATCCTGGTGAACAACCTGGTGTTCGTGGCCATCACCTTCACGGTGCTGCTGGGCACGCTCTACCCGCTCATCTCCGAGGCGGTGCGCGGAATCCGGGTGAGCGTGGGCGAGCCGTACTTCAACAAGATGGCGGTGCCCGGCGGCATCATGGTGCTGTTCCTGATGGGCGTGGGCCCGATGCTGCCCTGGGGCAGCTCGGATCCGAAGACGGTGCGCGCGCGCTTCTGGGTGCCGGCGGGCGTGGGCGTGGCGATCGTCGCCGCGTGTCTGGCCGCTGGGCTCCGGGGCGTCTACCCGCTGATGACCTTCGGGCTGGCGGGCTTCGTCACCGTCATCACCCTGCGCGAGCTGGCGCTGCCGGTGAAGGTGCGGATGACCGAGCGCAAGGAGGGCTTCGTCACGGCGCTCATGGAGAGCGCGACGAAGGCGCGGCGGCGCTTTGGTGGCTACATCGTGCACCTGGGCATCGTGATGATCATCGTGGCGGTGGCGGGCTCGTCGGCGTACGTGACGCACACCTCGGGCACGGTGCGCCAGGGAGAGACGCTGAAGGTGGGCGACTACCAGGTGAAGTACCTGGGGCTCACCAGCGGCCAGGAGCCGCACCGCACGTTCATCGCGACGCGGGTGCAGGTGACGGCGCCGGACGGCTCGGTGAACGAGCTGGCGCCGCGGATGAACTACTACGAGCGCATGACGGATCCGGTGGGGACGCCGGCGGTGCGCGAGACGCTGAAGGAAGACCTGTACCTGTCTCTGATGGCCTTCAGCGAGGAGCGGGGTACGGCGAGCTTCAACGCGTGGATCTTCCCGCTGGTGGGGTGGATCTGGTGGAGCATCCCCATCCTGGTGCTGGGGACGCTGATCGCGCTGTGGCCGTCGCGCAAGGCGCGCGCGGCGGTGGCCGAGACGGAGAAGCCGGCGGCGGGTGCACCGCCCGAGGCGGGTGAGATGAATCGGGGTGCGGCATGAACTGGCGCGTCACGCTCATCTTCGCGGCCCTGTGCCTGGGGCTGCTGGCGGTGCTCTACAAGGGCTTCGGCAGCAATCCGCGCGAGGTGCCCTTCATGATGAAGGGCCAGCAGGCCCCGCCGTTCACGCTGATGGCGTTGGACAGCGGGCAGCGGGTGAGCCTGGAGCAGCTCAAGGGCCGGCCGGCGGTCATCAACTTCTGGGCGTCGTGGTGCGGGCCCTGCAAGATGGAGCACCCGGTGCTGGAGTGGGGAGCGCGGGAGTTCGGCGGGCAGGCGCAGTTCTTGGGCATCGTCTTCGAGGACACCGAGGACAACGCGAGGCAGTTCCTGTCACAGATGGGGGCGAGCTTCCCGCAGTTGTTGGACACGCACTCCGGGGTGGCGGTGGCCTACGGGGTGGCGGGAGTGCCGGAGACGTACTTCATCGACGCGCAGGGCACCATCCGGGGCAAGCACGTGGGCCCGATCGATCCGCAGTCGCTGGCGACGTGGATCAAGGAACTGTCGGCGGGAGCCCCCACGGCGAAG
The DNA here is from genome assembly GCF_036389735.1 of Archangium sp. GTDB lineage: Bacteria > Myxococcota > Myxococcia > Myxococcales > Myxococcaceae > Archangium. Next base: position 11,686 of record NZ_DASVWK010000050.1, read on the forward strand.
CAGCAGTAACCCACCCCAAAGGGTTCGAATCCCGTCGGGGACAACCTGGAAGGCACAGCAATCTCAAGGGGTTGCTCGCCCGCCGATCTCCGGGAAGCGCTCATAGGCCCGTTTGAGCACGTCCAGGTGGGCGGGGTTGTCCAGGTCGAGCGGCGCATCGGTGAGCTGCACGACCCACCCGCCCGTCGCGGTGTGCCGCGCCCGTGAGAGCAAATCCGCGTCGCGGGCGGGGTCCGGAAAGCCAATGGCCCGTGCGGCAGCTTCCGACCAGTAGTTCAGCCACCCAAGGTAATAGGGAATCTCCGGCGCGCGGATGTGCTGGAAGAGCTTGAGCGCTGGCAGCCCCCGGGGTGGAGAAGGTGGCCCGGCCAACGTGGGCGCCGTCTGCTCGGCGATGTCCCCCGCTGCACCGAAGGGCGTCATATGCCCCCAGCGGGCGTGTGCGCCTTCCGCCACCACCTCCAATACACCCATCGCCGCCGCGACCACCGTGGCATTCACTGGCAGCCTCGCATGGACTTCAAACTGCGGCTCGTCACAGGGGCCTGCCGGGCTTTCCCACCCGGTAAGCGTAACGACGTGATGGTCGTCATCGTTACAGAGGAACGGAAACCCGCCGTCTGTCCTGTCTGACGCGACCCACTCATCGCGATCAGGCAATGCAATGAGATCTTCTTTTTCAGAAGTCGTCCATCCCAATCGCAAGCCGGGAACTGCGCGCTCCATACCGTGAACGACCGCGAGAGGGCGCCCATCGTGGCCCACGAGCACCGGCGCATAGACGACGAGGTTGAAGTAGTCTTGGGTGGTCGACATTTCAACACCAATCCATGATAACGACCTTGAGGGTGGGATCCGCTCGGAACAACGCTTGTTTATGTTCCCGACTGCGAACTCCGATGACAAAGCCATATCCACACGCTTCTGCTAGCGCTCTCTCGCGCTTCAACTCCGGCAATTTGACCCTTACAAAGAAATCCTGTGACCGGGGCGGTTGTTTTTCAAAATCATCCGTCTTGACGTCCCACAGCGTGCGCGTGGCCAGTTGAAGCGCGTCGAAGTTCTTGCCATTGACGAGCACATCCCAGCCGGGGAAGCTGTTGTTCGGCATCAGGTCAGCACATTTGTTGTGCGGGTCATTACCGCCTAGGTGTGGCACCGGGACGGGCTTGCACTCCGGGCGCCGCTCTCGCTCCGAGGTCTCGATTGGTCCCAGGGGAGGGAAATCCGGCCCCTTTGGCCCCGGCTTGGGCCGTTGTTTCGGCGAGGGCTCCTGCGGGGCTGGCGTCGTTTCCGGCACGGGCCGCGTTTCAGGCGTGGGCCTTGCGTCCTCTTGATCGGCCCATTTCAACTCATACGCATCCAGGGCCTCTTTGATGGCGAAGCCCACCACCACCACGCCCGTGACGATCACCGCCCCCACGACGATTTCCGGTGCCGCCAGGACGCAGACCCCGAGTCCCACGGCAGCGGCACCCGCGGAGGCGACCGCGCATCGTCCCGTGGTGTCGTGAAACTCGATCCGGTCATGGTCGAGGGCATGAAAGCACCGCTCCACCAGCACGGGCCAGGGCTCGGAAGCTTCGCGGACGGCGCATCGCCCTCCGTCCGTCCAGGGCAGCGTCGCCGCTCTCTGGAGATTGGCGAGCCTCGGGTCCCGGGCTGCTGGCTCTTTTGGGCTCGGCGGTGTCGTCGTACAGGCTGAGAGAAAGAGCAGAAGTGCGATGCACGCTCGGAAACGCATGGCCGGGTTCTCCAATAGAGTCAGGACCTGGCGGGTCCTAGCAGGGCCGTTCGGAGTATGACGACGCGCCCCGACAGCGACGAACACGGGTTCGAATCCCGTCGGGGACAACCTGGAAGGCCCAGCAATCGAGCCGTGCCGAGCCTCAAGGGGCTGCGCGCCCGCCGATCTCCGGGAAGCGCTCATAGGCCCGTTTGAGCACGTCCAGGTGGGCGGGGTTGTCCAGGTCGAGCGGCGCTTCCGTGAGCTGCACGACCCACCCGCCCGTCGCGGTGTGCCGCGCCCGTGAGAGCAAATCCGCGTCGCGGGCGGGGTCCGGAAAGCCGATGGCCCGTGCGGCAGCTTCCGACCAGTAGTTCAGCCACCCGAGACAATGTGGAATCTCGGGCGCGGGGATGGTGTCCGGGAGCTTGAGCGCTGGCAACCCCCGTGGTGGCTCTGGTGGCCCATACATCTTCGGCCCCATCTGCTCCGCAATGACAAGCATCACGTTTCCCGGCGTTATATGTCCCCACAAAGCCTGTGCACCCTCTGCCACACCTGCCAATACACTCCCCGCGGCGGCGATAGCGGCTTCCTCCAGCGGCAACATCGCATGGATTTGAAGCTGCGGCTGGGCGCCCGGATAACGGCCCGCCGGGATTTCCCATCCGCCTAGCGTCACGACATGGCTGTCATCGTCATTACAGAGGAACGGAAAATCCCCATCTGTTCTCTCTCTTTCGACCCATTCATCTCGTTGGGGCAAAGAGACGAGTCCTTCTTCCTTGGACATCGTCCATCCCAGGTGCAAACCAGGGAAAGCTCGTTCCACCCCATGAACGATGGCAAGTCTGCGCTCATCATGATTCATGAGTGAAGGCGCGTAGACATTGAGGGTGAGAGAATTTTTCGTGTCTGGCATTTCAACACCAATTCATGACTACTACATCGAGGCTGGGGTCTGCTCGGAGCAGCGCTGCTTTGTGTGCCGCGCTACGAACGCCGACGACAAATTTAAAGCTACATTCCTCAGCAAGCCTTCGCTCTCGCTGTATTCCCGGCAACTTCATTTCGACGAAGAACTGCTGCGAGCGAGGCGGTTGTTTCTCAAAGTCATACGTTTTGACCTCCCAGAGCGTGCGTGTGGCCAGTTGCAGCGCGTCGAAGTTCTTCCCATTCACGTACACATCCCCACCAGGGAAGGTGTTGCCCGGCATCTTGTCGGCGCATTCGTTGTGCGGGTCATGCCCGCCACGGTGGCGCGGCAAGGGGATGGGCTTGCATCTCGGGTCGTCTTCTTCCTGGGTGAGGGCGGTCGCGGGCTGCTTTCGCGGTGACGGCTCCCGGGCCGGTGCTTTCGTCGCACGAGGCTGGGCCTCAAGTTCCACCATGAGTTGCCGCGAGGACTCCGAGACGTCCCGCAGCCGTGCCTCGAACTCCCGTTGAGCGTCGATCCAGGGCGGACGGCTGTCAGACTCCGGCCCGGCGATGCTGGAGGGCCAGAGCAGGACGAGGGCCACGAGCACCGGGCCCAGCCTGGAGAGCGCTAAAGGGGCCTCGCTTGCACGTCCAGCTTGGGCGAGGCCCTCGGCGCCCCTCACCACCTCAGCGGCTTGCCCGCTCGTCCTCGCGGCGCGGGAGAAGCGCTCGAAGGCCCGTTCCGCCGCGGTGAGCTTGCGGTCCAACTTTTCCCACTGACGCGGCTCCAGGTCCTTGCGCGCCCGAAACAGCAGTGCCCTGGCCTTGTCCAGGTCCGCCTTTCCAATCCACAACTGTTCCGGTGCCGGCTCCATCGGCGCGGAAACGAGCCGGATGCGCGGGCCCGAAGTGGGAGTCGACGCGAAGGCGTGGGGCCGTGGCATCGACCGCGGGACGGGCGCGCTAGCGCAGGCGGTGAGCAGCACGAGGAGCGCGCTCCAAGTTCGCAAGCGCATCGTCACGTCCCTTCATCAAGCGGGGGCAGGCTCAAGTCGGGCCCGTTGAAGAGTATGCCAGCACGCTCCGCTCCCAGCGCTCGGCCAATGCGTACTGGTGGTGCGCGAGCAGGAACGCGTCGGACTTCGCGGACCGGCAACAGGTCTATAGTGCGGGCAGTACACCTGCATCCCCGGGAGGGACCCTCATGCTGAGCCGAGCCGCCCTGTTGTGCGTCATGCTCTGCGTTGGCTGCATCACGCCCGAGCCCGCGAGTGCACCGGAGCAGAGCGCGCGCACCCAACAGTTCCTCCGCGTCACACAGGAAGTGCCGGCCTTCGGTGGCCTCTCGCGCGAGAACGGCCAGTGGGTCATCTCCCTCCTCGATGCCGGGCAGCGCGAGGCCGCCGAGGCCAAACTGCGTGACATCTTCGGGGAGGAGGCCGCCGGCATGACCGTGCGGTCCCGCGCCCCACGCGGAAGTGCCTCCGAGGAGCTGATGCGGGAAGCCAGCGCGGTCTTGAGCGGGCCCGGCGTCGGGAGCGTGGACTTCGACGAGACGACTGGCTACATCCGGGTAGGACTCACAGACGTGGAGGCCCTCGAGCCAGCCCAGACCCAGCTCGAGAGACACGGCATTCCGCTGGACCAGGTCATCTTCGAGGTGGTGAGGCCAATCGTCGCGCTGTAGTCGCGGAGCGCGCGGCCGGGGGAACGTCGTTGTCGTGACAGACGGGCATGACCTCGTGAGTTCTCCATTCGGAGGCGACTTCCGCCGTGGTAGAGGACAGCCCATGACGGCCACGACGAAGAAGAAGGGCGGGAGGTTGGGCCCACTCCAACTCGGAAGACGGTGCAAGCATGCGGCGGCGGAACTGGGCCACATCCACGAGGCGCGCAACGTCCATACGGGTGCCCCGGCCATGGTGATGATGCCCGGACCACGGCCCACCTGGGGACCCAAGAAGACGTGGCAGGTGCGCCTCTCATTCCAGGTGACCCCGCCCTTCTTCGCGCTGGAGGTGGAGCACGCACCGGCCTCGGGCAAGCTGGCGGATCTGGCCAACCTGCTCACCTTGGTGCTCGCGGCGCTCGATGCCGTGGGGAGCAACGCCAGGATGCGCGCCCACCTGACGCGCGAGCCGATGGGTCAGTGGATGAGGCGCCCTCCCCTGAAGATACTGGCGGCCGTGGGACTCGCCGTGCTCATGCTGGGCGTGGGCGTCTGGTTGGGCACGGGAACCCGTCCGATGGCTCCTCCACCGTCGGCTCCCAGTGTCGGTGAGTTGGCGGACGCCGGGCTCCCATCCTCCTTCCTGATCGACGGAGAGGAGCGGGGCCCGGCGGGTATTGCCTACCCGCTTCCCGACAAGCCCTTCTCGAATCAGGTCAAACCGCCCTGCCGCGGGAGCCGTGTCGCGATCAACGATGGCTGCTGGGTAGAGGTTGCACACCGTCCGCCATGCACTGAGGATTACGCCGAGTACCAGGGCAAGTGTTACATCCCAGTCATGAAGGCGCCACGACTGCCTCAATCCCTCTCCCCGTGAGCTGACCCGCAGCCGACTACGCGCGCTTCTTCGCGGCTGGCTTCTTCTTCGCCACCGGCTTGCTCTTCACCGTGGCCGACGCCTTCTTCTTCTCCGGCGGTCGGATCACGGACTCGTAGTGCTCGATGTACGCCTTCGCGGGCACACGGCGGATGGCCTCGCCGATGACGTCGAGCGCGACGTCCTCGAGCTTCTTGAAGCGCACGCACGACTTGCCCATGTCGAGCTTCTTGCCCGTCTTCGCCCAGGCCTCGCGGAACCACTTCTCCTGCTCCGGCTGGCCATAGAGGCACATCAGGTAGACGGCCATGTGGCTCTTCTGCGAGGCCAGCGACGCGAACGGCAGCGGCTGCTTTGGATCGCAGTGGTAGCCCGCGGGGAACACCTCGTGCGGGACGTAGTAGCCGATCATCCCGTACTGGATGCCCTCCGCGTAGCGCTTGTCGAGGTTCTCGAGAATGACGTCGCGCACGGCGGAGAGCGCCGCGCGGCGGTCCTCCGGGAGCGAGGAGAGGTACTGGTCGACGGTGGTGGCTTTGCTCTGCATGGCCGCGAGTGTACTTCCCTAGCCGGCGCGCTTCGCCAGCGCCGTGGTCTCCGCGTCCAGGACGGCCGTGGGCTCCTCGTCGCCCCCGATGTGCGTGAGCCCCACGGTCGCGGTGTCGGCCTTCTCGCTGCTCGGGGCCCTCGCACCCGCCTTGAGCACCAGCGCCTCCTGGACCAACCGGGCCAGGGCTTCCTGCCCATACGGATAGGGCGCGTACGCTCCCGTCAGCCCGCAGAGCTGCTCGCGCAGCCGCTGCCCTCTCGGGGTGCGCTCCTCGCTCCGCCACTGGAGCAGGTCCATGATGGCGGCATCCAGCACCGCGGGCACATCCGGGCGGAAGGCCGAGGGCGGCAGGAGCGACGCGGGAGCGGTGGGTCGCAGCCGCTCGGAGAGGTCTTCCCCCTTGAAGAGGCGCTGTCCCGTGAGGGCCTCGTGCAGCGTGACACCGAGCGCGAAGAGGTCCGCGCGTCCGTCGAAGGACTGGCCCCGGGCCTGCTCCGGCGCCAGGTAGCCCAGCTTGCCGCGCACCCGGTTGGCCTGGGTGAGGCGGACATGGATGGCCGCCCGCGCCACCCCGAAATCCCCCAGCTTCACCTCGCCAATGCGCGACAGGAGGATGTTGGGGGGATTGACGTCCCGGTGGACGAGCCGCAGCGGCAGGCCCTCGTTCGAGGTGCGCCGGTGCACGTAGTCGAGAGCCTCGCCCAGCTCGGCCCCGAGGTACGCCACCACCTCCGGCGGCAGGGGCCCGTGGAGCTTGATCAGCTCGCGCAGGGAGAGCCCCTCGATGTGCTCCATGGCCATGAAGTAGGTGTCCGCGAAGCGGCCCACGTCCAGCACCTGGATGATGTTGGGGTGGTTGAGGAGCGAGCCCAACTCCGCCTCGCGGCGGAAGAGCGTGACGAAGTCCTCGTCCTCGGCGTAGGCCGGGAGGATGCGCTTGATGGCCACCACCTTCTCGAAGCCGCCCTCCGGGCTGTAGGTGGCGCGGAACACCTCGGCCATGCCCCCCACGCCCAGCCGCTCGTGGAGGAAGTACTTGCCCAGCAGGTCCTTGGCCCGGATGGCGTGCAGGGCTTCCTCGGCCCTGCGGGTGATGTGGCCGGCCACCAGCGCCGCCATGCCACCCGTGATGAAGTAATAGACGGCGCGCTGGATCATCAGGGGCGGCGAGAACATCACCGGCACGGGCTGGGACAGCCGGGGCAGGGCCACGAAGAAGTAGAGCAGCAGCATCTCGGCGGCCACGAGGCACCCCGCGAAGAGGGCCAGCCGCTTGGAGCGCAGCGCCGCGAGCACGATGAGGGTGCTCCAGAGGACGGCCGCGGGATTGGACAGCGCCTGCTCGGCATCCGAGAAGATGATGTCGTAGGCGATGAGCCAGGCTCCGGCGCCGGTCTCCAGGCAGACGTTGATCCAGCAGATGGCGGGATGGAACCACCCCCGCCGCAGTACCCGGGACAGCCACCCGTAGTACACGGCGTAGACCCCGCAGCTGGCGATGATGGCGAAGGCCCGAGGCCACCCGAGCAGCGGGCCCAGGCCCACCGCGCACAGGAGGAAGAAGAAGGACACCCCACTGTTGAACCAGGTCACCGAGGCTTCCCGGGCGGCGGCATCCGCCCGGAGGTGCTCGGCGAGCATTTGGGAGCCGACCGGAGCCGGGGGGTCTGAACGGTGGGACGGAGCCATACGCGCCTCCCATTCTCCGGGAGACGGGGCGGCAAGGCGAGTGCGTGATACGGCGCCCACGCGCCATCCGCTTTGATTGGTGACCAACCCTGCTCGCGTGTCCAGTCCTCTCCGAGGGCCCGCTTCCGTCCCCACGCCGCCCGCTCCCCGTCCCGCTCCAGGGCGAGCTGGCATCCATGCCCCGAGAAATCCGTTAGACTCCCCGTGCGATGACCCCAGGGCTGGAGAGCCTGGGTGCCGGAGGCAGTAACCCATGCGGTGCAAGGAGTGCGGAGAGATCGCGCAGGAGTTGACCCTGCGCTACTGCGAGAACTGTGGGGCGAAGATGCCCACGCCTCCACCCGGAACCCCGCTCCGGAGGCCCCCGCCGGGGGGCGTGGTGCGGACGACGGGAAGCATGAGAAGCACCACCGGGACGGCGCGAGCCCTGCCCGTGCGGGACGAGGACACGGATCCGGGCCTGCGCGCGGTGCACGCCCAGGACGTGGACGAGCACACCGACCCGGGCCGGCCGATGTCGCCGCCTTACGACGGGCCGGCGTGGCTGGCGCGCGTGCCGGGGCACTCGCCGAGCGTGGCGGGCGTGGGGCTGCTGGCCCTGGGGCTGGTGCTGTCGATCCTCTTCGCGGGAGTAGGACCCTTCTGGTCGCTGGTGGTCTTCGCGGGCGGGTGGATGGTGGTGGCGCGCGAGATGCTCGCGGCCGGCGAGAAGCACCCGTTGGTGGACTGGGTGCCCGCTGCCCTGCTCCGGCCCGTGGTGCCGGCGCTGTACACGGCGGTGACGGTGGGGCTGGCGATCCGGATGCTCGGCATCGGCCTCACCCCCCTGCTGTGGCTGGGAGGCGCGGGGCTGCTCGCCTATGACCAGTACGGCAAGGTGTACGCGGGGCCCGAGGGCATCGGTCGCTACTTCGAGCCGCGCCAGCTACTGCGCGGGACGGCGCCGGTGGCGCTCGGAGGTGTGGCGCTGTGCCTGACGGCGCTGTTCCTCACGTGGGTGCCCGTGACGGGCTCGCGGTATGGGAGCTCGGCGCCGGTGCCGCGGGCGCCACCGGAGCTGCGCGTGGTGGACGCACCGCGCTCGTCGAGTGACTCCGTCTACAGCATGTTCGACGAGTCCTACGACAAGGGCTGGGACCAGGCCTTCTCGGTGACGATGGAGATGCTGCTGCTCGCGGTGCTGGGGTTGATGGCACTGCACCCGGAGGTGCCGAGGCCGGAGTGGCTGCGCTTCGCGCCCATCGGGGTGGTGGTGCTCGGCCTCGTCTGGACGCTGGTGCAGGGCGGGCTGCTGCTGGGGCCCCTGCTGTTCCTGGCGGGCCTGGCGGCGGTGGGCTTCGCCTCGGTGTACCGGGCCTTCCAGCCAGCGGAGGGCTGAGCAGGGGCTGAAAGGCCCGGCGCCACGCGAGGGCGTCAGTAGGTGTTCCAGGAGCCCTGGAAGGACGGGCCCTGGACGCCGCTCGTGGCATCCGTCTCCCCGATCTCGCCCCAGCGACCGCCGTACTTGATGAAGTTCTGGCCGTTGCGGGGCGCGCCCTTCTCGCCCACGTTCACCCAGTTGTTCCACGTCTGCCACACCGGGCCGCCCTCGTAGCTGTGGTCATCGAAGCCCGACACCGCGGTGGGGTACGTCCCCGCCGTGGGGTAGCTCGCGTGCGAGCCGTCCGCCGAGTAGACGATGGGGTGCGTCCCATTCCACTTGAGCTGCGAGGCGCTGTAGCGCGTCCCGCCACTGTGCGCCGCGTACCAGGCCGAGTAGAAGTTGCCGGCCGAGTCGGTGGTGACGGTGATGTGCTCCCAGTCCGACTCGTGGTTCACCGACGCGTAGGAGTCGTTGTACGGGTAGAAGAACCAGTACTGGAGGTCGTAGCCGCCCGCGACGAGCGCGCTCTTCTTCGAGTGCACGTACACCTTCCACCCGGCGGACGTCGTCCCGTTGTGCACGGCGTCATCCGGCGGCTGGAGGAAGAACTCCTTCCGCGACGCGTTCGAGTAATAGACGGTGCTGGTGTGGCCACAGAACGTGCCCTTGGTGGCGTGGGACTGCGTGGAGAGGTTGCTCTGCGTGGGCGTGGCGAGCGCGAGCACCTGGCAGTCCGGGCACCCCGAGTGGTCGAAGCGCATGTGCACCCGCGCCAGGTACCAGTCCACGTTGGCCGGCCGCGTCCAGTCGATGGAGTCCGGGGCCAGCCGCACCTCGGGCGCGAACTTCGCCGCGAGCTGATCCTCCAAGCCGTCATCGATGCCGTCCGCATCGGCATCCACCAACAGCCCATCCTCGCGCTCGGCCAGCGCGGCCTCCTCCTCGACGAGGGGGCCGCACGCGGCGAGGGTCAGCGTGGAGAGCAGCAACAACCGTCCGGTCCGCATGGGGGGTCTCCTGACGGCCGGGGATCATCCCCGGCTCGGAGCCCTCATCTTCCAGCAAATCCGGAAAGAATGGAAAGACTTACTCCTCGTCACCGTCGCCCAGCAACTGGGCGAGGCCGGGGCCGGTGGAGCCCGGGAGGCGACGCGTGCTGGAGAGGTGGTGGAGGAGCAGGTTGCGGTTGTCGGTCACCGAGAGGTTCTGCATCTCCAGGGCGCCGATGCGGTCCTCCGGGGAGAAGGCGCTGGCCACCTTCTCCATGGAGAGCTTGTCCGGGTCGTAGGCCATGTGCTCGGCCTGGGTGTCGAGCAGGGTGTAGTCATCGCCGCGACGCAGCTCCAGGGTGACGCTGCCGGTGATGCTGGGGGCCACCCACCGGGTGAGCGAGTCCTTGAGCATCATCGCCTCGGGATCGAACCACTTGCCCTCGTAGAGGATGCGGCCGAGGCGGCGACCCAGGGTGAAGTAGAGGTCGGTGGTGTTCTCGTTGTGGATGGCCGACAGCAGGCGCTCGTAGACGAGGTGCAGCAGCGCCATGCCGGGGGCCTCGTAGATGCCGCGGCTCTTGGCCTCGATGACGCGGTTCTCGAGCTGGTCGCTCATGCCCAGGCCGTGCCGCCCGCCGATGCGGTTGCACTCCAGGAAGAGCTCGAAGAGCGAGGGGAAGCGCTTGCCGTTGAGGGACACGGGCAGGCCCTGGGCGAACTCCACGGTGACGCGCTCGGAGCGGAGCTCCACCTCGGGGCGCCAGTGGGCCACGCCCATGATGGGCTCCACGATGGACATGCCCTTGTCGAGGTGCTCCAGGTCCTTGGCCTCGTGCGTGGCGCCGAGCACGTTGGCGTCCGTGGAGTAGGCCTTCTCGGTGCCCATCTTGTAGGGCATGCCGATGGAGACGAGGTACTCGCTCATCTCCTTGCGACCCCCGAAGGCGTTGACGAACTCGGGATCCAACCAGGGCTTGTAGATGCGCAGCTCGGGGTTGACGAGGATGCCGTAGCGGTAGAACCGCTGGATGTCGTTGCCCTTGTGGGTGCTGCCATCGCCGAAGACGTTCACGCCGTCCTCGCGCATGGCGCGGACGATGGCGGTGGTGGTGACGGCACGGCCGAGCGGCGTGGTGTTGAAGTACTTCTTGCCGCCCACGGACAGGTGGAAGGCGCCGCACTGGATGGCGACGAGGCCCTCGCGCACCATGGCCTCGCGGCAGTCCACGAGCCGGGCCTGCTTCGCGCCGTGCTGGAGGGCGGTGGGCGGGATGTCGGCGGGGTTCTTCTCGTCGGGCTGGGCGAGGTCCGCGGTGTAGGCGTAGACATCGAGGCCCTTGCGGGACATCCAGGCCACCGCGGCGCGGGTGTCGAGACCACCCGAGAACGCGAGGCCAATCCG
>NZ_DASVWK010000051.1:0-7535 GCF_036389735.1 Archangium sp.
CGGGGTGGGGGGTGAAGGCAGGGGACGGGAACGGCGCTTCCGCCAAGGGCTGCGGCGCCGTGGGGACCGAGTAGTCCGCCGGCCCTACGCCCGCCGGGAGGGGCGGCTCGGCGGATTGACCGTGGGGCAGGGGAGCCACGGAGGCGTCGAGGAACTGCGAGGTGGCCGGGTCCACGCTGAGGAAGCGGAGCCCCATGCCGGAGATGCCCTGGCCCGCCTGGCCGGTGACGAAATGGACGACCGCCGTGGCGTGGATGAGGCGGGAGCCATCGGCGAGCTTGAGGTCCAGGTTCACTGGCGTGCCGGGAGGCTTCACCGACTTCGAGCGGAGGTAGATGCCTCCACGGGTGATGTTGGCGCCGTACTTCGCCAGGAACTCCTCGGGACTGGCGAAGGGCAGCTTGACGACCAACCCGTTGGCTTCCCCCATGGCTGTGTTCTGTGGCTGCAAGATGGGGGTTGATCCTATCACCATTCGCCTGGAGGGCAGGTGTACGGCCGAGGAAAAGGCCGTTTTCATCATTGCGCCCCCCGTCCACACTCTTTATGGAAGCGGCTTTACCGCGGGTCCGACCCGCGGCTCCCCGGGAGCCCCACATGCTGACCTCCGAAGTCCGGCTCGCGCTGACGTTCGACGACGTCCTCCTCGTACCGGCCGAGAGCACCGTCCTCCCGCGCGACGTGGATCTCTCCACCCGGCTGACGCGCAACCTGCGGCTCAACATGCCGCTGCTGTCGGCGGCCATGGACACCGTCACCGAGGCCCGCACCGCCATCGCCATGGCGCAGGAGGGTGGCATCGGCGTCATCCACAAGAACATGACCCCCGAGCAGCAGGCGCTCGAGGTCACCAAGGTGAAGAAGTTCGAGAGCGGCATGGTGGTGGACCCCATCACCGTGGAGCCGCAGGTGCCGCTGGCGCGCGCCATCGAGCTGATGCGCCAGTACAACATCTCCGGCATCCCGGTGGTGCAGGGCCGCAAGCTGGTGGGCATCGTCACCAGCCGGGACGTGCGCTTCGTGACGGACCTGGGGCAGAAGGTGGAGGCGGTGATGACGCGCAAGCTCGTCACCGGCCGTGAGGGCATCAGTCAGACCGACGCCCAGCAGCTCCTGCACGAGCACCGCATCGAGAAGCTGCTCATCGTGGACGAGCAGTTCGAGCTCCGGGGCCTCATCACCATCAAGGACATGGAGAAGCGCCGGACCCGGCCCAACGCGGCCAAGGATGCCAAGGGCCGGCTGCTGTGCGCCGCCGCGGTGGGCGCCTCGGCGGATCGCGAGGCCCGCATCGACGCGTTGGTGAAGGCGGGCGTGGACGTCATCGTCATCGACACCGCCCATGGCCACTCGAAGGGCGTCATCGAGGCCGTGCGTGACACGCGGAAGAACTTCCGCGGCTTCGAGCTGATCGCCGGCAACGTGGCCACGGCGGAGGCCACCCGGGCCCTGATCGAGGCCGGCGTGGACGCGGTGAAGGTGGGCATTGGCCCCGGCTCCATCTGCACCACGCGCGTGGTGGCCGGCGTGGGCGTGCCCCAGCTCACCGCCATCGACGACTGCTCGCGCGAGGCGGACAAGCACGGCGTGCCCATCATCGCCGACGGTGGCATCAAGTACTCGGGCGACATCGTCAAGGCGCTGGCGGCCGGGGCGAGCACGGTGATGATCGGCTCGCTCTTCGCGGGCACCGAGGAGGCCCCGGGCGAGGTGATCCTCTACCAGGGCCGCAGCTACAAGAGTTACCGGGGCATGGGCTCCATGGGCGCGATGAAGCAGGGCGCCAAGGACCGCTACTTCCAGTCGGACGTGGAGGCGGTGAAGCTCGTGCCCGAGGGCATCGAAGGCCGCGTGCCGTACAAGGGCAGTCTGGGCATGAACATCCACCAGATGATGGGCGGCCTGCGCAGCGGCATGGGCTACGTGGGCTGCGCCACCATCGAGGAGCTGCGCAGCAATGCGCGGTTCGTGCGGATCACGGCGGCCGGGCTCAAGGAGAGCCACGTGCACGACGTCATCATCACCGAGGAGGCGCCCAACTACCGGGTGGAGTAGGGCGCCGGGGTAGCGCGAGGGGAGGAGCGCGGACTACTTGCCGCGCTTGCGACCGCCGCCGGAGGGCTGCGCCGGCTCCTCCTCGGCCTTGGCCGGGGACACGCGCTTCTCGGCGTTGGACACCCGGCCGAGCAGTGCCTCCTTGTCGTCCAGGTCCAGTGTCTCGATGGCCTGGCGCAGGGTGTTGAAGTCCAGCCGGGCCACGGTGACGGCATTGCCGCCCTTGATCTCCTGGACGGTGGGCACCTCCACCAGCTCGCGCACGTAGGTCTCGAACTCCACCTTCACGTCCGCCGTCTGCTGGATGCACGTCTCCTTGGCGGCCACGAGCTGCTGACTGCCCTCGGTGTAGTGCAGGTCCGGGTTGCGCGTCATCGCGTCCTCGAAGGTCGCGGTGCGCTTGATGAGCGAGGTGTACAGGTCGATGTAGCTCATCACCCGGTCGGTCTCCGGGCGGTTGACGTTGCGGGCCTGGTTGAGCCCCTCGGCGGTGTCCTCGCAGTTGACCTTGGCCAGCGCCGCGGCGTCCGGGGTGTCCTTCGCCGTCGCGTACTGCGTGTCGCGATCCAGACGATCCTCCGAGGAGATCTCCTTCACGCAACCGGTGGTGGACAGCAGCAGGACGGTTGCAACAGCGGGCAGGCGCATCCGAGACCTCGTCAAGCGGGACTTAATGGTTGATTTCCCAAAGTTTGTAGCGGTAAGGGCCGCACCAGTCAACGCGCCCTCTGGAGGCCTCCCCGGTGGACATCCACGCTGAGAAGATCCTGATCCTCGATTTCGGGAGTCAGTACACGCAGCTGATCGCCCGCCGCGTGCGGGAGCTCGGCGTGTATTGCGAGATCCACCGCCCGGATCTGTCCGCCGAGGACATCCGCCGCTACGCGCCGCGGGGCATCATCCTGTCGGGCGGACCGGCCTCGGTGGAGGCGCCGGGCTCGCCTCGGTGCGATCCGTTCGTCTTCGACGCGGGGATGCCGGTGCTCGGCATCTGCTACGGGCTCCAACTGCTCTCCAAGCTGTTGGGTGGGCGGGTGGACCGCTCGGCGCACCGCGAGTATGGCTCCGCCGAGGTGGAGGTGCTGGCGACGCGAGGCCCCCTGGCCGCGTTCCAGCTCGGTGAGCGGGTGAAGGTGCTGATGAGCCACGGCGATCGGGTGGAGGCGCTGCCCCCGGACTTCGAGTCCATCGGCCGCAGCGGCAACTCGCCCTTCGCGGCGACGGCGCACAAGAGCAAGCCCATCTACGGCCTCCAGTTCCACCCCGAGGTGGTGCACACCCCGATGGGCAAGGAGATGCTGCGCGCCTTCCTGTTCACCGACTGCAAGGTGAGCGGGAGCTGGACGATGAAGGGCTTCATCCAGGAGGCCGAGGAGGCCATCCGCCAGAAGGTGGGCGATCACGGCCGGGTCATCTGCGGCCTGTCGGGAGGCGTGGACAGCTCGGTGGCGGCGCTGTTGCTGCACCGGGCGATCGGCCCCCGACTCCAGTGCATCTTCGTGGACAACGGCCTGCTGCGGCAGGACGAGCGCGCCCAGGTGGAGGCGCTCTTCGTGGACCGCTTCCACGTGCCGTTGAAGACGGTGGATGCGCGGGCGCGCTTCCTGGGGAAGCTCGCGGGCGTGACGGATCCGGAGAAGAAGCGGAAGATCATCGGCGGCGAGTTCATCGCGGTCTTCGAGGAGGCTTCGCGCGGGGTGCAGGGCGCGGAGTTCCTGGCGCAGGGCACGCTGTACCCGGACGTGATCGAGTCCGTGTCGTACAAGGGTCCCTCCGTCACCATCAAGAGCCACCACAACGTGGGCGGGCTGCCGGAGAAGATGAACCTCAAGCTGGTGGAGCCGCTGCGCGAGCTCTTCAAGGACGAGGTGCGCGTGTTGGGCCGGGAGCTGGGGCTGCCGGACGAGATGGTGTCGAGGCAGCCGTTCCCGGGGCCGGGCCTGGCCATCCGGGTGCTGGGGGAACTCACCGAGGAGCGGCTGGAGCTGGTGCGCCGCGCGGACGCGATCGTCCAGCAGGAGGTGCGGGACGCGGGGCTGTACAAGGAGCTGTGGCAGGCCTTCGCGGTGCTGCTGCCGGTGCAGAGCGTGGGCGTGATGGGAGACGAGCGTACCTACGAGTCCACCTGCGTGCTGCGCGCGGTGACGAGCGTGGACGGCATGACGGCGGACTGGGCGCGGCTGCCGTACCCGGTGCTGGAGCGCATCTCCACGCGCATCACCAACGAGGTGCGCGGCATCAACCGCGTCGTCTACGACATCTCCTCGAAGCCGCCGGCGACGATCGAGTGGGAGTAGGGCGGGAAGTAGGGCGCCTGGGTTGAAAACGAAGAGGCTGCCCGGACTGACCGGGCAGCCTCTGGGTGCTACAGGGGGCGAGGCTCGGGGATTACAGCGCCGGGCCGGCCTTCACGTTGGGCGTGGAGCCGGGACGCAGCTCCTCGAGGACGCGGTCGGCCTTGTAGACCTTCTTGAGGGCCTCGATGAGGGCCTCGCTGTGGACGGCGACGGTACGGTTGACGCTCTCGTCGAAGCCGTAGTCACCGCCGAGCGACTGGATGTTGCCGTCGAACACCAGGCCGATGACCTCCGCGTCCTTGTTGATGACGGGCGAGCCCGAGTTGCCACCGATGATGTCGTTGGTGGTGACGAAGTTCATCGGGGTGGTGGCCGTCAGGTCCTTCTGGGCGGCGAGCCAGGACCTGGGCAGGGCGAAGGGATCCTCACCGGTGTGGCGGGCGAAGGTATCGCCCATGGCGGTGATGGGAGCCACCTGCTTGCCATCCTCCATGTAGCCCTTCACCGAGCCGAAGGACAGGCGCAGCGTGCCCGTGGCGTCCGGGTAGATGCCGGTGCCGTAGACCTCGAACCTGGCCTGGGCGACCAGCTCGCTGTTCTTGCGGATGACGGCCTCGACCTGCTCCTCGTACGTCTTGCGGATGGCGCGGGCGTCCGGGTCCACCAGGGCGGCCAGCTGGATCATCGGATCCTTGGAGGCCTCGATGGCCTTCTTGCCACCGGAGAAGAGCTGCTCGCGCACCTTGAGGTCGGCCAGCTTGGAGCCCTTGACCACGCGGGTGGCCAGGGCCGCCGGGGACTCCTTGCCGAGCACCTTCTTCACGAAGGGGTGATCCGGCCCGAGCTCCTCACGCAGCTTGGTGAGGGCGAACGTCATCTGGGCGATCTCCAGCTCCGGATAGATGGGCGCCTTGCTCATCATCTGGTTCTTGAGGGCGGGCAGGTTCGCGTCGTTGAACCCGCGCAGACGATCGGTGTCCGGCTTGGTGAGCTCGTCGGAGGCGCGCACCAGGGTCTTGGCCAGGCCGAAGAGCTGCGTGCCGAAGCCGCCCTCGAGGCCCTCGTACTCCTTGCGGAGGTTGCGGAACGTGTCCTGGGCCCGAGCGATCTCATCCCAGGCGGCGCCGTACCTGGCCTTCATCTTCGGATCCGCGTCGACCTTCTTGCGCAGCTCCTGCTCGGCGGCGACCTTCTGGGCGAAGAAGGCCTTGTCGACGAGCTGCTCGTGCTTGCCCTTGGTGGCCTTGAGGCCGTTCTCCACGCCGAAGAGCAGGTTGCTGGAGATGCGCTTCTGCTCGACGCCGCGGTTCTGGAACTCGGAGATCACCCCGCGCAGCTCGGACAGCCGGAAGAGCTGCTTGGGCAGGCCCGTGTCCCGCAGGTACTCGAGCTGCGCCACGGTCAGGCCGCGAGAGGTCCTGCCCGGGTGGCCGGAGACGAAGGTGGGCTCGCCTTCCTTGGCGCCCTTGTCGGACCACTTGAAGTAGTTGGGGCTCTTCGCGGGCTTGCCGTCCTTGTAGGCGCGCACGAAGGTGACATCCAGGTCATACCGGGGGAACTCGAAGTTGTCCGGGTCGCCGCCGAAGAAGGCGATGGCGTGCTCGGGGGCGAAGACGAGCCGGACGTCCTGGAAGCGCTGGTACTTGTAGAGGTTGTACTTGCCGCCCTGGTAGAGCGTGACCACGTCACAGCGCACGTCGGCGCCGGTGGTGCAGGCCTTCTCCAGCTTGGACATCTCGGCCTTGAGGGTGTCGGCGTACGCCTTGCCGGTGAGGCCCTGGGTGGCGGTGTTGAGCTGGTCGGTGACGTCGGTGATCTCGACGAGCTGGCTGACCTCGAGGGCCGGGCACTGGAGCTCCTCGGCCTGGGTCTTGGCGTAGAAGCCGTTGGCGATGAAATCCTTCTTGGCGGTGGAGAGCTGCTGGATGCAGCCACGGGCGCAGTGGTGATTCGTCATCACCAGGCCGTCCGGCGAGACGAAGCTGGACGAGCAGCCGCCGCCGAACTTGGCCGAGGCCAGACGGACCTTGTCGAGCCACTCTTGGTTGGGCTCGAAGCCGTACTTCTCCTTCACCTTGGTGGCGGGGAAGTTGTTGTACGTCCACATGCCTTCATCGGCGAGCGCGGGGGCGGCGCCAACCAGAGTGGCCAGGATGAGAAAGCGCTTCATTCAGGGGTCCTTTCCGGGAACCGGAGGTGCCGCGGGTTGTCCCGGGAACAGCCGGTCTCGGTCAAGCGGGGGGAGTGAATTCCCGGCGCCGGAACGCACGAGCGGGGCTTTGATTTCCGAGCGGGATGCATTCCGGGCGAGCAGGCGCCATGACGCGGCACGTCGGAAGCACCAGGGGGGGCGAGTGGGAACCCGAGGTCCAAGGGCTCCCTGAGACGCCGTACGTCGAGTTTACATAACGCATCTTATCAGACCCAGTGTCAGAGGGAAACGGGGTGGCGCCGGGCGTCCGCGGGCCCGTCTCCCAGGCCCTCCCCAGGCTTTCGCGCTTCTCGCTCCGGGCGTTGAGACATAGGGTTTCCCACGCCCTATGCGACTTCCCCGTTTGAGCTTCGCGGTCTGCGCGGCCGCGCTCGTCGTCGTCGGATGTCCCAAGCCCTCCACCCCGACTCCCGACGCGGGCGTCACCGCCGAAGCCGAAACGGACGCGGGCCTCGCGGCGGAACCGGGCCCCACGTCGTTCACCCTTCAGTACGCGCGCCCGGATGCCGGCGGCATGGACTCCATCCCCCTCGTCGACGCGGACGAAGGCCGGCCGCTCATCGAGCCCACGTCGACGCTCGAGCTGCGCAGCACGCTGGCGCTCCGCAACTACCGCGTCCGCCTCTTCGACGAGGTCGAGCGCGCCATGGTCTCGGACGATGCCGCCGAGGAATCCGCCAACGGACTGCTGTACCGCATCTCGCTGCCCACGCCCCTGAAGACCGGCCACAAGTACACGCTGGTCGTCGACGCGCAGACCGGCACCTCGATGACCGATTCCCAGGGCCGCGAGCTGCCTGATGTCCGGATTCCCTTCCAGGTCTCCGGTGAAAAGGAAAAGCCCGCGCCACCCCCGAAAAAACAGCGCCGGCGCTGAAAAAACCGCTGGGGCCAGGCCGGCTCACGAAACCGGGCCCGGCCCTCTGGCGCGCAGCCTCCACTCAGTGCTCGGGGGCCTTCCGGGGCGGCGG
>NZ_DASVWK010000052.1:0-3342 GCF_036389735.1 Archangium sp.
GGACTTCTCGGAAGACCTGCGCGGGCTGGCGGGGGGCGCGCTGCGTCCGCTGAGCCCGGGCGAGGCCCTCACGGTGGGCGGCCGCGGCTTCCAGGCGCTGCACACCCCCGGGCACACCCCCGGCTCACACTGCCTGCTGGCGCAGGATGCGCTGGTGTCGGGCGACACCGTCTTCATCAACGGCTGCGGCCGGTGCGACCTGCGCGGAGGAGACCCGGAGGAGATGTACCGCTCGCTGTCCCAGGTACTGCTGAAGGTGCCGGACAACACGCGGCTCTTCCCCGGCCACGACTACGCGAACGTGCCGGTGGCGTCCATGTCGGACGTGCGCCAGCACAACCCGTACTTCGCCTTCCCGGACGTGGCCGCCTTCGTGGCCTACCGGATGCGCCCGAGGCGCTGAGGCCCGTAGCCCATGTTCTCCGGACGCGCGGCGCGCAGCGACCAGCGTCCGAAGAGGCCGAGCAGCGCGAGCGACACGAAGGACCAGATGGCCGCCCAGGCCCAGGAGGGCAGGGGGGTGAGGCCGGCGAGCAGGCTCGCGTCGCTGGCGGAGCTGATGGCGCCCTGCCACAGGTCCGAGCGCAGGTCGAACGCCACGTAGAGGGCGGTGAAGGCGGCGAGGAAGAGGTTGAGCATGTCCACGCCCCCATCGGGCAGGAACCTCGCCGCGAGCCCCAACACGAGGGCGGTCCCCATGCAGAAGGCCAGGGTGAAGCCGTCACCGGCATAGAGGACGCCCATTCCCGCGAGCCACACGCACGCCGCGCCCAGCACGAAGCGGCGCAGCCGGAAGCGGAAGGTGGCCAGCAGGAGGAAGGCCCCGGCCAGCGCGCTGCCCACGTAGCCGGCGGAGTAGACGGCCACCTGGGCCATCACGCCGGGGGGCAGCCGGGACAGGCAGGCACCGGACTCGTTGGCCGCGAGCGTGATGCGGTCCACGGCGCCTCCGGTGAGGAGGGTGGCGAGCGCGTGACCGCTCTCGTGCATCATCACCACCAGCAACTTCAGGGGCCACAGGGCAGGCGAATCCCAGAAGTACCAGCCCACCCCCAGGAGAACGAGGAGAAGGGCCACCCGACCAAAGTCCAGCTTCGAGCCGCTCGAGGTCTGCATGGTGGCCCCACAACACGGCGGTCCGGGGGTTGTTCCACGGGCCTCCTCACGCTCCCCAGGAGGGCCGAGGGGGAGGCGAGCAGGAGCCCCTCGGATTTCGCTCCGTGTATGGGTGCCCGCGAAATCGTCGCCAACCATCGCCAGCGGGCGGAAGACGCGGTAGGGAGGGGCACCATGAAGAAGACGCTCCTGCTCCTTTCACTCGTGGCTGCTCCGGCCCTGGCCGGGGAAGGGAAGTGGACCCCCCAGCAGGTCCTCGAGCTTGACCCGGCGTGGCTCAAGGCCCAGGGTCTCCAGGTGCCACCCAAGCGGCTGTGGGACCCGAAGCGGGGCACCGGTCTGCTGGCGGGCACGGTGAACGTGGGGGGCTGCTCGGGAGCCTTCATCTCCGAGTCCGGCCTCATCATCACCAACCACCACTGCGTCTTCCCCATCATCCAGGAGCACAGCTCACCGGGGAAGGACCTCATCACCCAGGGCTTCCTGGCCAAGGGTCGCGAGGAGGAACTGCCGGGGAAGGGCTCTCGCGTCCAGGTGCCGCGCAGCTTCACGGACGTGACGAAGGAGATGCTGGCGGCGGTGCCCACGGGAGCGGACGACCTCGGGCGGCAGAAGGCGCTGGATCGCAAGGAGAAGGAGCTCACCGCCGAGTGCGAGAAGCGCCCGGCCACGCGCTGCAAGGTGGCCAGCTTCGAAGGCGGGCTCCAGTTCGTGCTCCAGGAGTCGGTGGAGCTGGCCGACGTGCGGCTGGTGTACGCGCCGCCGCGTGCGGTGGGCGAGTATGGCGGTGAGGAGGACAACTGGATGTGGCCGCGCCACACCGGTGACTTCTCCATCATCCGCGCCTACACGGCGCCGGACGGCTCGGCGGCCTCGTACAGCGCTCAGAACGTGCCCTACAAGGCGGAGTTCTTCTTCCCGCTGGCCACCGAGGGCGTCAAGCCGGACGACTTCGTGATGGTGCTGGGTTACCCCGGCATCACCTTCCGCGCGCTGCTGGCGGAGGAGATGGCCGAGCGGCAGGCTCGCTACTACCCGCGCGTCATCGACGTGTACGGCGAGCTCATCCGCATCATGGAGGAGGAGGGCGCGAAGGACCCCACCGGGAAGATCGCCGTGGCCTCGCACCTCAAGGGCCTGCACAACCGCTACAAGAACTCGGGCGGGCAGCTGGCGGGGCTCAAGCGCGGGCGCATCGTGGAGAAGCAGCGCGCGGCCGAGGCGGCGGTGGTGGCGTGGGCCGAGAAGCGCAAGGAGTTCCAGGGCGCGCTGAAGGCGCGGGCGGAGCTGCTGGCGCTCCAGGAGGCGCGGGCCAAGACGCTCGAGCGCGAGTTCCTGCTCGACTCGGTGCGGGGCGTGGTGAAGGCGCCGGCCCTGGCGGTGCTGCTGACGCGCCTGTCGCAGGAGCGGGTGAAGCCGGACCTCGAGCGCAGGCCCGAGTTCATGGAGCGTGAGCTGGCGCGGATGAAGGAGAAGCTGGATCGCGAGCAGAAGAACCTCTTCGCTCCGGCGGACAAGCGGATGCTCCTGGCGCTGGTGCGGCGGGCGCAGGCGCTTGGCGATGGCGAGCGCATCGCGGCCATCGACAAGGCCTTTGGCCCGACGTACGCGGAGAAGGAGGTGGCCGCGAAGATCGACGCCCTCTACGCCGCCACGAAGGTGCTGGACCTGGCGGAGCGGCAGAAGATGGCGGGCGAGACGGAGGCGCAGCTCCGGGCGCGCAAGGACCCGCTGCTGGACTTCGGCTTCGACCTGGTGACGGAGGTGGTGGTGCTCGAGGAGCAGCGCGACCGGCGCCTCGGGGCGACCGTGCGGCTGCTGCCCGAGTGGCGCCGGGCGGTGCTGGCGCACGCGGGCAAGCCGGTGGCGCCGGACGCCAACAGTACGCTGCGGGTGACGTTCGCCAAGGTGAAGGGCTACGCGCCGCGGGATGGGGCCTTCTACACGCCGCAGACGACGCTCGCGGGCGTGCTGGAGAAGCACACGGGCGTGGAGCCCTTCGACGTGCCGGCGAAGGTGGTCGCCGCGGCCGAGGCGAAGCGGTACGGGCCCTGGCTGGACACGCGGCTCAAGGACGTGCCGGTCAACTTCCTGGCGGACGCGGACACCACGGGCGGCAACTCGGGCAGCCCCACGGTGAATGGCAAGGGCCAACTGGTGGGCGTGAACTTCGACCGCGTGTGGGAGAACGTGTCCAACGACTTCGGCTACAACCCGGACGTGGCG
>NZ_DASVWK010000053.1:0-8042 GCF_036389735.1 Archangium sp.
CCCCTCAGGTCAAACCCACGCCTCTCACCGAGACGGCGCCCAAGGCTCCATCCGCGAAGGTGGCAGGCCAGTCCGGCAAGCCGGCCTCGGTGCCCACCCCGTCCTCGGACGCTGGCCCGCACGAGCTGTTCGTCGCGGCGCTCGCGGCCTTCGACGCGGGGGACTACGAGGCCTCGCGCAAGGGCTTCGAGCAGGTGGTGGCCAAGGCGCCCCAGAGCCTCAACGCGCAGTTCAACCTGGGGCTCATCGCCGAGCGCCAGGGCAAGTTCGCCGAGGCCCAGGCCGCCTATGAGAAGGTCCTCTCGGTGGACCCGAACCACCAGGCCTCGCTGCTGAACCTGGGCCGGCTCTACCGCCTGCAGGATCGGTTCGACGCGGCCATCAGCCTCTACGAGACGGCGCTGAAGACGCCGGGCCGCGAGCATGACGTGGGGCTGCTCAACAACCTCACCGTGGCGTACCGGCTCGCGGGCAAGTTCGAGCTCGCCGAGGCCACCGCCCGCCGCGTGCTGGCCCGCAGCAAGGACAACCCGGACGCGTACAAGAACCTGTCGCTCATCTACTACGACCAGGGGCAGTACCGGCTCGCCGAGGTGGTGAGCGCCAACGCGCGCAAGCTCGATGAGAAGGACCCGGGCATCTACAACAACCTGGGGATGATCTACCTGAAGCTGGAGGACCGCGCCCGCGCGCTCGTCCAGTTCCAGAAGGCCGTCTCCCTCGATGAGCGCTTCGCCCCCGGCTACCTCAACCTCGGCGCCATGGCGCTGGCCTGGCGCGATTACGCCGGCGCCGAGCGCTCCTTCGCCAAGGCCCTGGAGCTGGAGCCCGGCTCGCACGAGGCGTGGCTCTACTACGCGTACTCGCTGGACGGGCAGAAGGGGAGGGACCCCAAGAAGGGGCTCGCGGCGGGCGAGGCCTTCGAGAAGGTGCTCGGCCTGCGCGCGGAGCAGCCAGAGGCCATCTGCGGCGCTGGCTGGGCCTACGCCGTCGAGCGCACCGGCTGGGACAAGGCCGTGGGCTTCCTCCAGCGCTGCAAGGACCAGGGCACCACGGGCGCCCAGGACAAGCAGATGATCGAAGCAAAGCTCCAGGGCATCGAGGCCATGCGCAAGAACGCCCAGCCCGAGCCCACGCCCGAGGACGAGAAGAAGCCGAACCCGGCCGCCGTGGGGGGCAGTGGTTCGCTGCTGGACAAGGTGTCCGACGAGGCCGCGCAGCAGGAGGGTGCGCCCGCGCAGGAGGCCGCGCCCGCCGAGGGTGCTCCGCCCGCGGAGGCGAGCCCCGAGACGCCTGAGGGTGGGCCGGAGGCCGAGGCCCCGGCCGAGGCTCCACGGACCGAATAACCTACCGGCCCCAGTGGGAAAATTTTTCCACTCCCTGGGGCCCCTGAAGTCGCTGGAGCGAGCGCACCCCTGGGATTTCAAGGGATTCCGCGGCCCAGGACGTTGGTGCAGGGCGTGCAAGGAAGCGGGGGGGAACCTCACCTGGGACCCGCTGTCCCATCCGACGAGGAGGCCTGAATGAGACGACTGGCAGCGGCAATGGCGGTGGTGGCGTTGTGGGCGGGGCCGGCGGTCGCCGAAGAGGCGAAGACCGAGGTGAAGGTCATCCAGGAAGAGGACAAGGTCGTCGTTCGCAAGAAGACGAACATCGACTTCACGGACATGGCGGTGGAGGGCGAGCTCACCAAGCCGGAGGGCTCGTACGTTCTCAACCGGAAGAAGACGGACTTCCAGAGCCTCATCCGGGTCCGCGACAACTTCAATCCCGAGTTGCAGAAGTCGGTCGACAACCTGTGAGCGGGCGGGCTGGGAACGCGGACGGAAGGGAGGAGGAAGGGTCCTCTATGGCGGCGGGGAAGAAGAACGGATTGATGCTGCGGATCACCGGACCGGATGGCTCCGTACAGGAAGCCATCTCCGAGGCCGAGAGCGTCATCGTGGGGTCGGGTGCACAGGCGGCGGTGAAGATCCTGGACCCGAAGGTCTCCAACCTTCACGTGATGTTGAAGGTGGAATCCACGGGGACGGTCACGGCCATCGACCTGGGCAGCGAGAGTGGCACGCAGGTGGGCGGACAGCGGGTGGTGGGACCGCGGACGCTCTCGCCGGGTGACGTGCTGATGCTGGGTGGCTCGCAGGTGGAGGTGCTCTTCGGAGCAGCCGAAGCGCCTCCTCCTCCGGTGGGCGCGAAGGTGAGCGGACCGACCCTCCAGGGTTCGGTGCTGCACCACCAGCCCGTGCAGGTGGTGGACCCTCCGGTGCCACTGGTGCCTCCGGGGCTGCGCAGCCGGGTGGCCAACAAGCCACGGCGACGGGCGCTGGCGCACCTCCAGGAGCCACTGCCTCCCGAGGCACTGCCCACCAAGGACGACAAGGTCCTCCAGGTGCAGCAGCTCTGGGGAGACCAGATGCTGGGGGTGCAGCACTTCCGGGACGGGGTGCCGGTCACCATCGGCGAGGCGAAGAAGAACTTCTTCCACATCTTCGAGGAAGAGGTGGGAGCGCGGCACGTGCTGGCGGTGGGGCGCGGCGAGCTGTACGAGCTGCGCGTCCCCGACAGCGCGGGCGTCTTCGTCACCCGCAACGGCGACGTGCGCACGAAGGACAGCCTGCGCTCCGAGGGCAAGCTGTCGGCCTCGGGCCGGGAGCACGTGTACACGCTCGGCCTGCACGAGCGCGCGGAGGTGTCGCTCGGCACGCTCACCTTCGTGGTGCGCTACGTGCGGCCCTCGCCCGCCGTGGTGGTGAACACGCTGGAGCAGGCGGACTACACCTGGTTCAAGATCGCCAGCATCTGCTTGCTGGCGGCCGGCGCCGTGGTGGCGGCCATCGTGCTCTCGCCCCGTGAGGCGCAGACCGAGAGCGACATCTTCGAGAACCAGCAGCGGGTGGCGAAGCTGCTCGTCACCCCTCAGAAGAAGCTGGAGCAGAAGAAGCTCCACCTGAAGGGCCTGGAGGAGGGCGCGAAGGCCAAGAACGAGGAGGGCAAGTTCGGCAAGGAGGAGGCCAAGAAGGCCGAGGCCGATCCCTCCAAGGCGGGCACCCCCGTCGTCGACAAGACGAAGCGCGAGAAGGATCGCCAGGTGGTGGGCAAGGTGGGTCTGCTCGGCGCCTTCAAGGGGCTCAAGGGCGGGGCCTCGGACGTCTTCGGACCGGGTGGCGTGGGCACGGGCCTCAACAACGCGCTCGGTGGCCTCAAGGCCGGCGCGGGGATGGGCGATGCCCAGGGCGTGGGCGGACTCGGCTCGCGTGGCAGTGGCACCGGCGGTGGCGGCACCGCGATGGGTCTCGGCGGCCTGGGCACCAAGGGCAACGGCCGGGGCATGGGTGACGGCGGCGGTATCGACCTCACGGGTCGCGGCAAGACGGTCACCAAGATCGTCCCCGGGAAGACCACGGTGGTTGGCGGCCTCGACAAGGACGTGATCGCCAAGATCATCCGCAGCCACCAGAACGAGATCAAATACTGCTACGAGACCGAGCTGAACAAGAACCCGAGCCTCGCGGGCAAGGTGTCGGTGGCCTTCACGATCGATCCGGCGGGCGCGGTGTCGGAAGCGAACGTGACGGAGACCACGCTGAACAACTCCACGGCGGAGAACTGCATGCTGTCGCGCATCCGCCGCTGGAAGTTCCCCGAGCCCAAGGGGGGTGGCGTGGTGGCGGTGACGTACCCGTGGCTCTTCTCGCCGGCGGGTGAGTAGTCGCTCGCGTCTGTGTAGCTGAAACCGTGTTGCGAAAACCCCTCTCCCTTCCTGGGAGAGGGTCCAGGGTGAGGGTCGTCTCGATGAAGAAGCCGCTGTTGGTCGCCGTGTTCGCGCTGCTACCCACCGCCGCCATGGCGCAAACGCCTCCGGAAGGTGTCCCACTGGAGGTCCGCCGCGGCTTCTTCACCGAGGCCGACATCGGGACGTTCTTCACCCTGGGCGGGGAGAACATCTACTCGAATGCGCAGACGTACCTGCAACTCGGTGTGGGGTACGACCTGACGGACAAGGTCTCGCTGGGGGTGCACTTCGGGCTGGGCGCGTCGGCGGCGAACTGCTTCGCCGGCTACCTGCCGGGCTCGGACCTGTGCCGCATGTCCGACAACTTCACGGTGGCGTTCGGTGACGTGACGGCGGCGTACATGGTGCCGCTGGCCGAGCGCCTCTACCTGATGCCGAAGGTGGCGGCGGGCCTGACGCGGATGGATCCGGCCCCGGTGGGCGAGGGCGATCCGGGCCAGCCCATGACGGCGCCCAACGCCGGGGTGGGCATCGGCATCGAGTACGCGACGCCGATGGATCACTTCTCGGTGGGGGCGGACTTCATGGCCCGCTACATCATCGGGCCCAACATCCCGACCTTCGCCCTCTTCCCGCGGGTGAAGTACACCTTCTGAGCCGGAACTAGTCGGGCCGGAAGTGCGTGGTGGACGCCTGGAGGTTCAGGGTGTCGAAGACCGTCGAGGGCGCGAAGGCCGTCACCTGGAGCAGCGAGTCTCCCGTCCGGAAGACGGACACCTCGAAGCGGTACGGCTTGCCGTCCTTGTCCGCGCTGCCGGCGAGGGTGGCGATGCTCGGCGCCTGGACGCTGTTGCCATCGTCGGACGTGTCGGCCACCAGGAAGCCGGGGTACTTCGCCTTCAGGCTCTGGATGACGCCGTCGCGGGCCTCGCGCAGGTCCGCCGTGTTCAGCTCCGTCCAGGGGCGCACGGACACCACGAGGTTGCCATTCGCATCCGGGTGGGTCAGCCACGCGTCGATGCTGCCGTCCGTGGTGCGGATGACCTCCTCCTTGCGGCGGTACCAGCCCCCACTGGGGACGTTCAGCTTGTAGGGGTAGCGGTCACCGACGAGGGTGTCAGTGGGGCCGAGCAGGTTGCCCTCGAGGTCCGGCCGCAGGGCGATCCGCGCCCGCTCCATCAGGGGCTGGTGGGCCGAGAGCCGGACGAAGCCGATGACCTCCACGCCCACGCCCAGCAGCACCGCCGTCAGGGCCACGCCGGCCATGAAGGCGGAGGGCCTCGTCCACACGAGCACCATGAGGCCCACGGAGAAGGCGAGCACGACGAGCGTGAAGAGGTACTGCGCCTGGTAGAAGCTCATCCCTCCGAAGAGGAACAGCCCCAGCAGCAGCCGGATGAAGGCGAAGGTGCGATACTGCTCCCTTCCCCGGAGGAAGCCGACGCCGAGGAACGCGTCGATGCCCACGCCAATGAGCGTCCCGGCGAGCTGGGCCGCGCGCAGCGAGGCCTCCGAGGACACCGAGGGCAGGAACAGGAACTCGAAGAGGTGCAGCACCGCGTTGAGCAGCAGGATGCCGCCAGCGAGCGGGAGCACGTTCGTCGCGGGGAGCGCGGACCGGGCCTTGGCCTCATCGGCGTCGTCGGTGAGGACGACGCGCCGGACCGGGACGGGGTCCTCCAGCGACTCGAGGGTGATGTAGTCCACCTCCACCGTGGGCACGCGATCCTGGGAGAGCTCGGACTCGGGCGGTGGGGGCACGGCGAGACTGAGCGGCGCGGGCCGGGCCACGGGGACGATCGGGATGGCCGTGGCGGAGGCGCGGTCCACGGGGAGGGTCGCGATGCCAATGGCGGAGGGTCGGCTCGGCGTCGAGGCCGTGGTCCGACCGCAACGGGGACAGAGGCTCACGGCCCTCGGCCGGTGTTTGAGACCGCAGTGAGGGCAGTTGATCCAGTCGTCCACGGAGCCTCCCCGCTCACCTTCTAACAGAGTGCGACTGTCGGGAGATAGATGGTTGCCGGCGAGTTGTCGCCCTCAAGGCAGAGCGTTCGTGGCTTGCCCGGTGGGGGCGAGCGAGCAGGCGGGCGCGTATCCCCGCTGGCAGGCCCGGGTATAGAGGGCGCTGGCCCGGGTCTGGTCGCGGACCAGCCCGCCGAGCCCCTCGCGGAAGAAGTCCGCCAGCAGGGCGCACCCCCGCGCGTCGTCCAGGTCGCAGGCGCGGGTGTAGAGGGTGGCCGCGCGGGAGTCATCCCTGGAGACGCCCTCGCCCGCCTCGGCGAGCACGCCCAGGTTGGAGCACCCGACCCCATCGCCTCCGTCGCAGGCGCGCTCGAAGGAGGCCGCCGCCTTCACCGCGTCCCGGGCCACGTCGTCGCTCTTGAGGTAGACGAACCCCAGCAGGGTGCAGCCCGGAGCGCTCCCCCGGTTGCAGCCCTCCTCGATGAGGCTCAAGGCGCGCGGGCCATCCTGGGCGACGCCCCGGCCCTCGCGGTGCAGGGTTCCGAGGTAGCTGCACCCATCGGGGTCCTCGCCCCGGCAGGCCTTCTCGAAGAGGAGGGCCGCGCGAGGCTCGTTCTTCGTCAGCTCCTGACCCCGCAGGTGCATGAGTCCGAGGTTGGTGCAGGCCAGCCAATGGTTGCCGTCACAGGCCTGCTCGTAGAGCGAGGCCGCCCTGGCGTTGTCCTGGAGGCCCGACTCGGGCATCTGGTGCAGCCTGCCGAGGTTGTAGCAGCCGGACATGCTGCCGAGCTCGCAGGCCTTCTCGTAGGAGGAGCCCGCGCGCACCAGGTCCTGGCTCACCCCGAGGCTCGTCTCGTAGGCGATGCCCAGGTTGTCGCAGGAGTCGCCCGAGCCCCAGCCGCAGGCCTTCTCGAAGAGCGCCGCTGCCCGGCGCTCGTCCTTGGGGAGGCCGGTGCCATGGACCAGGGCCCGGGCCAGGTTCGAGCAGCCGTACGCGTCTTCGCCCTGGCAGGCGCGCTCGAAGAGGGCGGCCGCCTTCGCGTCGTCCTGGGGCACGAGGTGTCCGCGGATGTGCAGGGAGCCCAGGCCATTGCAGGCGTTCGCGGAGCCCGTGCGGCAGGAGAGGTCGAGCATCCCGGGGTAGGCGAGCTCCGGATTCACGCCGAGCACGTACCCGGGGTACTCGCGGGCGCAGGCCAGCACGGCGAGCAGAAGGGCCGTCGCGCCCGCCCAGGCGAGGCTCCTGCCCACCGCGCCACCGGGAGCCGCCGGGCGCTGGCCCCGGAGGTAGAGCAGGCCCATGAGCGCGCCGGAGAGCGTCCCGCCGAGGTGCGAGGCGTAGTCGATCGTCCCCCCCACGCCCGCGACGGCCAGCGGCAGCAGGGAGGGCACGAGGATGCGCAGCGTCGCGGTCTGGAGCGTCGAGCGCTCGGCCTGGGCCTGGACGTTGCGCGACAGGACGAACAGGCCCGCGAGCATGGCCATCACCCCACCCGAGGCCCCCACCGACACCACGCCGGACTTCTGGAGCAGCAGCGACAGCGCTCCTCCCCCGAGCGCCCCGGCGACGAAGAGGTTCCACGTCCGCGCGCGTCCCACCAGTGACTCGAGCACCAGTCCGGCCATGGCCAGCGCGGCGCCATTCAACACGAGGTGGGCCACATTCGCGTGGAGCAGCGGCGCGGTCAGCAGGCGCCACCCCTCGCCCTCCTCGAGGATGCTCGCGCGGAAGAGGCCCCCGAGCGCCACCAGCGTCCGCACATCCAGGGCGAGGAGGTCGGCGGGCTCACCCAGGTCGAGCACGTGCTCCGCGACGAAGGTCAGCGTCAGCACCGTGAGGAGCGACACCGTCACCGCGGGGAAGGGAGTGCGGGCCTCGTGGGCCGATGTGGCGCTCTCCGCGCTCGTGTTCATTCGTGCCAGCTCGTGTGCCGTGTTCAGGACCGTGCACTCTAGCTGGAACCCGGGGCCTTCTGGATAGGAGAGAGTGGTGGCCCCATGAAACGGCGAGAGGGCCGCGGGTGGGAGTCCGTAGACCCTCACCCCGGCCCTCTCGTGGAGGCAGCGGGTGGACCCATGTGGGCCCAATACCCTCACCTCGTGATTACGTCGCCTCGCCGCGCTCCTCGCGCTTGCGGTCACGATCGGCGCGGTAGCGCTCGTTGGAGCTCAGCGCCTTCTTGCGCATGCGCACCGACTTGGGCGTCACCTCCACCAGCTCGTCGTCGGCGATCCACTCCAGCGCCTTCTCCAGCCCCATCTCGCGCGGCGGGGTGAGGATGACGTTCTCGTCGCGGCCCGCGGCGCGGATGTTCGTCAGCTTCTTCTCGCGGCACGCGTTGACGTT
>NZ_DASVWK010000054.1:0-1555 GCF_036389735.1 Archangium sp.
CGCCGAACATCGGCCGCATGTACGAGGGCTGCGGCGTGGGAATGGAGGCCCCCGGGTCGCCCATCTGCGACCAGGCGATGAAGCCTCCCTTGAGCACCAGCTCCGGACGCAGGCCGAAGAAGGCCGGCCTCCACAGCACCAGGTCCGCCAGCTTGCCCGGCTCCACCGAGCCCACCTCGTGCGCGAAGCCGTGGGCGATGGCCGGGTTGATGGTGTACTTGGCCACGTAGCGGCGGATACGGAGGTTGTCGTTCTCCCCCCGCTCCTCGCGCAGCCGGCCGCGCTGCTCGCGCATCTTGTGCGCCGTCTGCCACGTGCGCGTGATGACCTCACCCACCCGGCCCATCGCCTGGCTGTCCGAGGAGATCATGCTGATGGCCCCCAGGTCGTGCAGCACGTCCTCGGCGGCGATGGTGGCGCCCCGGATGCGGCTCTCGGCGAAGGCCACGTCCTCGGGA
Source organism: Archangium sp. (assembly GCF_036389735.1). Taxonomy (GTDB): domain Bacteria; phylum Myxococcota; class Myxococcia; order Myxococcales; family Myxococcaceae; genus Archangium. The sequence goes on from NZ_DASVWK010000054.1 coordinate 459, forward strand.
ATCTCCCGGTCCAGGTGGTGACACACCATGAGCATGTCCAGGTGCTCATCCAGCGTGTTCACCGTGTAGGGCCGCGTGGGGTTCGTCGAGCTGGGCAGGACGTTGGGCTCGCCGCACACGCGGATGATGTCCGGGGCGTGCCCGCCTCCCGCTCCCTCCGAGTGGTAGGTGTGGATGGTGCGGCCCTTGAAGGCGGCCATGGAGTCATCCACGAAGCCGGACTCGTTCAGCGTGTCCGTGTGGATGGTGACCTGCACGTCCTCGCCCTCGGCCACCGACAGGCAGGTGTCGATGGCGGCCGGCGTGGTGCCCCAGTCCTCGTGCAGCTTCAGGCCGATGGCCCCCGCCGCGATCTGCTCCAGCAGCCCCTCGGGCATGGACGTGTTGCCCTTGCCAGTGAGGCCGATGTTGAGCGGCAGCGAGTCCGTGGCCTGCAACATGCGCTGGAGGTTCCACGCGCCGGGGGTGCAGGTGGTGGCGTTGGTGCCCGTGGCGGGCCCGGTGCCACCTCCCACCCAGGTGGTGATGCCGCTGGCGATCGCCTCGTCCGCCTGCTGCGGGCAGATGAAGTGGATGTGCGAGTCGATGCCGCCCGCCGTGACGATGAGCCCCTCGCCCGCGATGGCCTCGGTGGTGACGCCCACCACCAGCCCCGGCGTCACCCCCGCCATCACGTCCGGGTTGCCCGCCTTGCCGATGCCGGCGATGCGTCCCGCCTTGATGCCGATGTCCGCCTTGTAGATGCCCGTCCAGTCGACGATGAGCGCGTTGGTGATGACGCAGTCCAGTGCCTCGGCGTCCCCCACCCCGGCCTGCTGGCCCATGCCCTCGCGCAGCACCTTGCCACCGCCGAACTTGCACTCGTCCCCGTAGACGGTGAAGTCCTTCTCCACCCGCGCCACCAGCCCCGTGTCCCCCAGCCGGACCCGGTCCCCCGTCGTGGGACCGAACATGTCCGCGTAGTGACGGCGATCCATCTTCCGGCTCATGCGCCCTCCTCGTGTCCGAAGCCTCGCGCGACCACCTCGGCCAGGGCGCGCTCCTGGTTCTCCGGCGTCACCGGACCGGACCCCAGCGCGTTGCCCCCTCGCACCACC
>NZ_DASVWK010000055.1:0-20925 GCF_036389735.1 Archangium sp.
GCAAGTCCCGGCTCGTCCAGGAGCTGCACGAGCGGGTCCGCCAGAAGCGCTGCAACCACTTCCAGTGCCAGTGCTGGTCACAGTCCAGCACCAGTGCCTTTCACCCCATCATCGAGATGCTGCGGCGCGGCCTGCCGTCGCGACAGGAGGTGCTGGAGAGGCTGGGGCTGTCCCCGGAAGACGCCACCCTGCTGGCCCAGCTCCTCTCGCAGCCCGTGCCCGGGGACCTTCCCTCCCTCCAGCTCTCGCCGGGGCGGCTCAAGGAGCGCACCTTCGAGGCGCTCGCGGCACTGCTGTTTCACATGGCCCGGAATCACCCGGTGCTCGGGGTGGTGGAGGATCTGCACTGGGCGGACCCCTCCACCCTGGAGCTGCTCGGCTACATCCTCGAGCGCGTGGAGAAGGAGTGCATCCTGCTCGTCCTCACCGCCCGGCCCGACTTCCACCCCGCCTGGGCCCAGCACCCCTGGGTGCACACGCTCACGCTGGAGCGGCTGCCTCCGGAGCTCACCGCCACGCTGGTGCGCGAGTCCGCCAGGGGCCGGGAGCTGACGCCGGAGCAGGTCCAGCAACTGGTGGTCAAGACGGACGGCATTCCCCTCTTCGTGGAGGAGCTGACGCGCATGGTGCTGGAGCAGGGCACGCCCGGCTCCATCCCCATCACCCTGCATGAGCTGCTGCTGGCGCGGTTGGATCTGCTGCCCTCGCGCGAGAAGGAGCTGGCCCAGCTGTGCGCGGTGATTGGCCGCGGCTTCTCCCACGCCCTGCTGTCCACGCTGACCCAGCGAAGCCCGTCCGCGCTGCGGCGGGACCTCGAGGAGCTGGTGACGGCCGGGCTCCTCCAGCCCCGGGACACGGATGAGGGCCCGGGCTACCAGTTCCGGCATGCCCTCCTCCAGGACGCGGCCCGGCAGTCCCTGCCCCGCGGCGCGCGCCGGCAGCTCCACCACCGCGTCACGCAGGGCCTGCTGGAGCTGTGCCCCGAGCTGGCCGAGACGCAGCCGGAGCTGCTCGCCCACCACTACACCGAGGCGGGCGAATACGAGCAGGCCCTCCGCTGCTGGGACCAGGCCGGGCAGCGCGCCAGCCTGCGCTCGGCCAACCAGGAGGCGGTGAGCCACTTCCGGCAGGCCCTGCGGCTGTTGCGCCTGCTGCCGGATACACCCCAGCGGCTCCGGGTGGAGCTGCGGCTGCTCATCTCCCTGGGCACCCCGCTGGCCCAGGTGCAGGGCTACCGCTCACCCGAGGTGGAGCGGACGTACGCCCGCGCGCGCGAGCTCATCCACCTCGTGGGCGAGGCGCTGCCCCGGCTGAGGCTGTCCTACTGGGGGCCCTTCACCTACTACTTCTCGCGGGCGGAGTACTCCCTGGCGCACCAGCTCGCCGAGCAGCTCGTGGCCCAGGGGGAGCGACAGCACGATCCGAAGCTGCTCGCGCTGGGCTACCGGATGATGGCGGCGGACTTCTTCATCTGGGGGAACATGGCGGCGGCGCTGGAGCATATCGAGCAGGTGCTGGCCTGCTCGAACTTCTCCCTCGAGGAGCACCGGGCCCTGGCCGAGGAGCAGTGGATCGACCCGCGCGCCACGGCGCTGGCCTTCGGGGCCATGGTGTACTCGGTGCTGGATCGGGACGAGGAGGCCCTTCGGGCCAGCCAGGAGGCGTTGGAGCTGGCGCGGCGCATCGGCCACCCGCATACGCTCGCCAGCGTGCTGACGTACATCACCGTGGCCTGCCAGCTGCGGGGCGAGGCACGGCGCGCGCTGGAGTGGTCCGAGGAGGCCATCGCGCTCTCGCGCGAGCACGGCTTCCGGGCATGGCTCACCTGGTCCACGCTGGTGCGCATCTGGGCGCTGACGGAGCTGGGACACGCGCGCATGGGGCTGTCGCTCATGCACAAGGCCATCAAGGGCTGGGACGAGCCGGGCATCCGCGTGGGCCTGTTCCACCATGACCTGGGCATGCTGGCGGATCTGCACCTGAAGCTGGGACAGCCGCGCGAGGCACTGACGGTGACGACCGAGGCGCTGGCGCGGACCCGCACGGAGGGCCAGCACTTCTACGAGGCCGAGCTGCACCGGCTGCGGGGACTGGCGCTGCGGGCGCTCGGGCGCGAGGAGGAGGCGCGCGGGAGCTTCCAGCAGGCCCTCCGGGTCGCGCGCCTGCAGGGGGCACACGCCTTCGAGCGGCGTGCGCTGGAGGGCCTGGGGGGGCTCCTACCGGAGCCGCACCCCGTCTAGGCCGCGGGCTCAATAGAGCAGCTTGAGCTGGTGCGCCACGCGCCCTCCGGCCCGGGCGCCCCGGTCCGCGTCCGGCTCGAAGCGGCCCCAGCGCGGCCGACGCAGGGCCTTGTCGAGGAAGAACACGGCGTCGTTCATCCAGGTGCCCTTGATGAGGAACTCGGCGGTCTGTAACGACTCCCAGTTGAGCCGGAGCCGCACCTTCTCGTGCTCCTTGGGAGTCCTGGCCGAGAGCAACCCGAGCGTGTTGCACCAGACGCGATCCCGGTAGTAGCGCAGGCCCGCGACGGTCAGCAGCTCGTCGAGCATGCCGAACAGCCCGCTGAACAGCCGCGCGCCGCCGCCAAACTCGCGCGCGAGGACTTCCTGGATCTTCGGGTTGCAGCGCATGAGGACGTTGTTCATCTGGTCATGGTCGAACTTGCGGCGCGCCATCAACTCCGGGTCGCTCGCGTCCCCCTCCTCCTGGAGGACCTCGTGGATGCCGAGGGCCAGGTCGAAGTTGATGTGGGCATTGATGCCGAGCAGCATGTTCTGGACGACGCTCGAGCGGCGCTGGCTGGCCTGCTCGTGGGCCTTGGTCCAGGCATCACAGACGGGCTCCTGAAGGGACTGGAAGTAGAGGCGGGCGAAGCGCCCGGCGAGCCGATCGACCCAGCCGGGATCGAAGAAGATGGGCGTCGCGAAATCGTCATTGCCCCCATGGACCGCGGCGTTCACCTGGGTCGTCATGACGTGGTAGGCGCGCAGGAAGATGGCGCGGTTGTCTCCCGCCGCGTAGAGCGCGCTCAATTTCTCGCGCATGCAGAGAAGCGCCTCGCCGGTATCGCGAGGCCTGTGCAACGTGGAATCACAATCCGAACCGCATCCCGCTCCGGAATGAGGCACCACCGTATAGGTATCCGCCATTGGCCAACCTCCCCTCTCGAAAACACCCGTCAGGGCAGACAGAGAAAGGGGCGCACCGGTTGTGACGAGGAAATGAACTGGGCGAGGAAGCGGGCCGCCCCTTGCTCTCCTTGTCAGAGACCCAGCTAAGAATGCGTCCGAGGCGAACCTTTTTCGCCCGGAACCGCATGCACTCATTCAGATCGAAAGTCTTCCTCCTCGCCTTGCTCGCACTGGGGGCCTGTCAGTCACCCGTCGCGCCTTCCTCCTCCTCTGACACCCCGAACACCGTCCAGGGCTGGGTCCAGGTAGGACTTCCCAGTGACCAGCAGGGGGCCCCTCCCCGCTCCCGCGCCACGTCCCAGGCGGCGGTGAAAGCCGTCGGCACCGAGGAGGACAACGCGCTGGAGCTCGTTCAGGCGTACTACCCCGACCTCGAGGACGGTGAGACCGCCGCCCCCCTCGACCCCGAGACCGCACTGGAGGTGGAGTTGCCCGCCACCGCGGGGGAGGCCCTGACGCTCTCCACCCGGGGCCATCTCTTCCGGGTGAAGACACTCGGGACGCCGGACGAGCAGGCCAGGAAGCGTACCCTTCAGGGCGCCGCCTTCTATGGCTCCCGTCACCTATGGACGTCGGCCGGGGCCAGGACCGAGACGCCCGCGGGACGCTGGGTGACCCACCGCGCGGAGGAGTACGTCGTGCTGCCCGCGGGCGAGAAGGAGCACCGCGCCCGCTACGAGGTCTCCGTTCCGGAGGGCATCGTGGCGGTGCGCGACGCCCAGGAGTACCTCGAGTTCCTCGATGCGGACGAGCGGCCCGTGCTGCGCATGCACTACGGCGTGGCGCGGGACGCCCAGGGACTCTCGCGCCGGGGTGAGACCCGGCTGCGGGGCGTGGCGTCCACCGACCGCGAGCCCGCCCGATACGCGCTCGTGGATCGGACGCTCTCCGTGGAGCTGGTGCTCGGGCTGGAGGGGCTGAGCGGCCCCGTGGTCGTCGATCCGGGCTGGTCCGCCACCGGCTCGATGGCGGTGGCACGCTGGCATTTCGCGACGACGCTGCTGCCCAACGGCAAGGTCCTGGTCTCCGGCGGGTCCAACAACTCGAGCTACACGGCCACCGCGGAGCTGTATGACCCCGCTTCAGGGACCTGGTCCTCCGCCGGCTCGATGAGCCGCGTCCGCACCCATCACACGATGACCGTGCTGCCTGATGGCAGGGTCCTGGCCGCCGGAGGGAATGATGGAAACGGGTCGGCCGCCACCGCCTCCTCCGCGGACCTCTACAACCCGGCCACCAACACCTGGACGCCCACGGGCTCCATGGCGAACAGCCACGATATGCACACGGCGACGCTGTTGAACGATGGCAAGGTGCTCGTCGCCGGTGGCACCTATGGCACCAACAGACTTGGCGCGGATGTCTACAACCCGGCCACGGGCACCTGGACGCCCACCGGCAACATGCCCCAGGTCCACTCCCAGCACACCGCGGTACTCCTGCCCAATGGCAAGGTGCTCGTCGCCGGCGGCTATGGCACCTCCACCACCATCATCAACTCGGCCGCGCTGTACGACCCGGCCACGGGCACCTGGTCCTCCACCGGCAGCATGACCAATGCCCGCCGCTCCGCCGGAGGAACGCTGCTGCCCAACGGCAAGGTACTCGTCACGGGCGGTTACAATGGCAACGCCTCGCTCTCCAGCTCGGAGCTGTATGACCCGGCCACGGGCGCCTGGTCCTCCACCGGCTCGATGCCCTCGCCCCGCGCCTATTACGCGATGGCGATGCTGCCCAACGGCAGGGTCCTGGTCGCCGGTGGCTATGGCACGAACAACGCCGCTCTCGCCACCAGCGCGACGTACAACTACTCCACGGGCACCTGGTCCGCCTCCACCGCCATGCCGAGCACCCGCACCAGCCCCATCGCGACGCTTCTGCCCGATGGCCAGGTGCTCGTGATCGGCGGCCAAGGCAATGGCATCCTCAGCACCGCGATCATCTTCGATCCGGGCAACGCGGCCCGCGTCCAGCTGACCTCCCTCGCGATGGCCCGCGCCAACCCCACGGCGACGTTGCTGCCCAACGGCAAGGTGCTCGTCGTGGGAGGGCGTAACGACAACGGCATGAATGCCACCCCGGAGCTCTTCGATCCCGCCAGCACCGTGAAGCCCACCGGCGCGCCCGGGGTCGCACGCAACGCCCACACGGCGACGCTCCTGCTCTCGGGCAAGGTGCTGGTGACGGGTGGAGTCAACGACTTCAACACCGCCTCGTTCTCCTCGGCGGAGGTGTATGACCTCGACACGAACGCCTGGACCGCGACGGGCTCGCTGGCCACGGCCCGCTCGCGGCACACGGCGACGCTCCTGCCCGATGGCCGGGTGCTGGTGACGGGCGGCCTGGACGGGACGGGCGCCCGCCTGGGCTCGGCGGAGTTGTATGACCCGACCACGGGCACCTGGTCCTCCACGGGCTCCATGCTCGTGCCCCGCGAGGGCCATGTCGCGCTGCCGCTGTCCACGGGCAAGGTGCTGGTGGCCGGAGGCTCGGATGGCTCGGGTCCTCTCGCCTCGGCGGAGCTGTACGACCCGACCACGGGCACCTGGAGCCTCACGGGCAGCCTCGCGACGGCGCGCGTGGGCCACACGGGGGTGCCGCTGCCCACCGGCCGGGTGCTGGTGGCCGGAGGCCGCGATGCCGCGGGCACCTTCCTCGCCTCGGCGGAGCGGTATGACCCCTCCACGGGCACCTGGAGCGCCGCGGGCAACCTCGCGACGGCGCGGGACAGCACCACGGCGACGCTCCTGCTCTCGGGCAAGGTGCTGGTGGCCGGCGGTCGCAGGGACACCACGGGGACCAGCCTGAACTCGCTGGAACTCTACGATGCGAAAACGAACGCCTGGACGACCAGCACCGTCGTCCTGGGGTCGAACCGGAGCTCGCACGCGGCCGTGCTGCTGACCTCGGGCCGGGCTCTCGTCGTGGGCGGCAGCACCGGCACCGGCCTGTTGAACCCCACCGAGGCCTACGACGAGGTGGGGACGAACGAGGCCTGGCGCCCGTCCATCACGCAACCCGAGCTCGTCACCCAGGGCGCTGCCTTCACCGCGACCGGCAGCCGCTTCCGCGGCATCTCCGAGGCCAGCAGTGGCTACTTCGAGACCTCGCCCACGAACTTCCCCTCCATGGTGACGCTCATGCCCCTGGGAGGCGGCGCCCTCACGCGACTCCCCTCCACGCACTTCTCGAGCACCTCGTTGAGCGCCGTGGCGCCTGGACTCCGTCCAGGCCACTACCTGCTGTCCTTCACCGTCAACGCCATCCCGGGTGGGCGGGTGGTGCGGCTCACTCCCGGCACGGTCACGTCGCCGGACGTGTCGTTCACCACGGTCGAGGACACGGCGACCCCGGTGACGCTGGCGGCCACGACCAGCCTGGGCCAGCCCCTCACCTACTCGGTGGTCTCCCCCCCGTCGCACGGCACGCTCTCCGGTACCGCGCCCGACCTGACCTACACCCCGGAGGCCAACTACTACGGCGGCGACTCGTTCCAGTACCAGGCCGCCGACGGAGCGAGTGCGGCCATCGGCACCGTCTCGCTGAAGGTGACGCCGATGAATGACGCGCCCGTGGCCAGGGACCTGTACCTCGTGGCCGCGCCGGGAACTCCCACCGCGCTGACGCTGCCGGGCACGGATCCGGACGGGGACGTGCTGGCCTACACGGTGGTCACGGTACCCTCGCACGGGACGATCTCCGGCACCGGGCCGGGCCTGACGTACACCCCCGAGAGCGGCTACACGGGGCCGGACTCCTTCACGTACCAGGTCAGCGATGGGAACTCGAGCAGCGAGGCGGCCACCGTGGCGATCAACGTCGACAGTGCGGCGGTCGTGGCCACCGCGGTGTACGACAGCGGCCTCAAGGTGCCCCGGTGCTCCAGCTCGGCCGCGTCGTGTGACTCGGGCACGCTGCTCAATGGCCGGGGACCCCTGGGCCCCGAGCCCAACCAGCCCAACACCATCTGGAGTACCTGCGCGGACGGCACGGGCGGCACCTATCACTCCACCCCGTCGCTGGACCGGCTCAAGGTGTCCACGCTGGATGGCTCGCCGCTCACGGCGGGAAAGACGGTGAAGATCGAGGCCTCGGTGTGGGCCTGGCTCACCCTGGACACGCTGGAGCTGTATTCCAGCGCCAACACCTCCAGTCCGACCTGGGTCCGCATCGGCACGCTCAAGGTGAGCGCGGCCGGGCCCCAGGTGCTCTCGACGACGTACACCCTGCCCTCCACGGTGGGCTCCCAGGCCATCCGCGGCATGTTCCACTATTCAGCCAACCCCACCTCGGCATGCCTGACGGGCAACGACTATGTCGACCACGATGACCTGGTGTTCACCGTCGGGGCCCGGGATGCGGTCGTGCCCACGACGGCCCTGACCTCGCCCACTTCGGGAGCGGTAGTAGGCGGCGCCGTCACCCTCACCGCCACGGCCAGCGACAACGTGGGCGTGACGAGGGTCGAGTTCTACGACGGAGCCACCCTCCTGGGCATCCGCACGGTGGCGCCCTACACGTACACCTGGAACACTGCCAAGACCGCGGAGGGGACGCACACGCTGACCTCGCGGGCGTATGACGCGGGGGGCAACGTGGGCACCTCGGCTCCCGTGACCGTCACCGTCAGCCAGGACGTGACGCCCCCCCAGGTCACCCTCTCCTCACCTGGCCCGGGGCTCGTGCGCGGCCTGGTGCGGATTGCCGCCTCCGCCACGGACAACAGGGGCGTGACGAAGCTCGAGCTCTACGCGGGGAGCCGGAAGCTGTGGACCGCCAACACGGCGTCCATCACCTACGATTGGGACACGCTCAACGGGGAGCCCAGCGGCCCCCAGACGCTGCGGGCCCTCGCCTATGACTCCCTGGGCAACGTGGGAACGGCCGAGGTGCAGGTGACCGTGGACAATGATGTCGAGCCGCCCGTGCTCCTCTTCACGTCCCCGGAAGACGGCGCGATGGTGAGCGGGAACATCGACGTCACCGTCAACGTGACGGACAACGTGGCGGTGGCGCGCGTGGACTACGCCTTCGACGGCGTTCCCCGGGCGAGCGTCACCTCGGCGCCCTTCTCCTGGTCCTGGTTCGTGGAGGACACGGGCAGCGCGCTCCACACCGTGACCGCCACGGCGTACGACGTGGCGGGCAACGCGAGTCAGCCGGTGACGCTCTCCATCAGCGTCGACAACTCGCTCCGGAGCGACTGCTGGTACAAAGCCATCGCCGCGTGCTCCCCGTAGCGATGCCGACCTCGCGGCAGCCCGCCTGGGCTGCCGCGGGGCCCATCGCCTAGTCGCGGCGGTACATCGTCACCACGCACGCCCCGCCGAGTCCCAGGTTGTGCTGGAGGGCCACGCGAGCGCCCTCGACCTGACGCTGCTCGGCCTGACCGCGCAGCTGCCAGACGAGCTCGGTGCACTGCGCGAGGCCGGTGGCGCCCAGCGGGTGCCCCTTGGAGAGCAGCCCACCCGAGGGGTTGGTGACGAACTTGCCGCCGTAGGTGTTGTCGCCGTCCCAGATGAACTTCTCGGCCTCGCCTTCCTTGCACAGGGCGAGGGCCTCGTAGGTGAGGAGCTCATTGGCGGTGAAGCAGTCGTGCAGCTCGACGACGTCGACGTCCTGGGGGCCAACGCCAGACTTCTCGTACACCTGCTTCGCGGCGAGAGCGGCCATGTCGAAGCCGACCATCTTGATCATGCTGTCGCCGAAGCTGGAGGGCATGTCCGTGGTCATCGACTGGGCGGCGATGTACACGGGGTTGGTGTGCCCGAGCTTCCGCGCGAAGTCATCGGAGCAGACGATGGCGGCGGCGGCGCCGCAGGTGGGCGGGCAGCACTGGAAGCGGGTGAGCGGATCGAACACCTCGTCCGAGGCCAGCACCTCGTCCACCGAGAGCGTCTGGGTGAAGAGGGCGAAGGGGTTCTTGCTGGCGTGCTTGCGGGCCTTCTCCGAAATCTTGGCGAAGGTCTCGCGCTTCGTGCCGTACTTCCAGCGGTACTCGCGACCGGCGCCGCCGAACATCTGGGCGGCGAAGGGAGCCTGGCTGACGCCCTGGGCCCGGTTCATGGTGTCCACGTGGCGCTCGAGCGGGTTGGCGCGGTCGTCGTACTTGGAGGCGAGGGCGCCCTTCTCCATCTTCTCGAAACCGAGGGCGAGGACGCACTCGGCCAGCCCGCCCTCGACGGCCTGCCGCGCGAGGTAGAGCGCGGTGGAGCCGGTGGAGCAGTTGTTATTGACGTTGATGACGGGGATACCGGTGAGGCCCACCGAGTAGACGGCGCGCTGACCGCAGGTGCTGTCGCCGAAGACGTAGCCGGCGTAGGCCTGCTGGATGTCGCTGAAGGCGATGCCCGCGTCCTTGATGGCGGCGTGGGCGGCCTTGGACGCCATCACGTCGTACTCCTCGCTGGCGCCCGGCTTGGCGAACTTCACCATCCCCACTCCGATGACATTGACCCGACGTCCCATGGTCGCTTTTCCTTTCAGATGAGCTGCTTGAGGAAGGCCAGACGCGAGGCGATCCGGGCATCCCCGTCCACCCGCAGCTTGCCGTGCTGGTAGAGCCGCTGCACGGCCTGGGGATCCCGCACCAGGGCCGCCAGGTCCTCGTCCGAGAGACGGAGCGTCACGTCCGCCCGCTCGGCCTTTCCCTCGCGGACGCCCGGGGCGTCCTTGAGGTCCACCACCCAGGAACCCTCGGGCTCGGTGATGCGGAACTGGAGGACGGCACCGACCTCGCGGGCCAGCTCCGGCGTCCGCGCCAGCCGCTCGCCGAGCGCCTTGAAGATGGACGCGGCGCGCCCAACCGGGGATGCCGAGGAGGCGGAGCCGACCTTGGCGAGGAACCCGAGCTTCTGCGAGGCCATCACGTTGCCGGTGATCTTCAGCTTGCCGCCGAAGTAGAGCTTCTGCGGGTCGGCCTTGCCGGAAGTCATGGCGAGGAAGTCCGCGTCGGTGAGCTCCAGGGTGCAGTCGGCCTTGCCCTGCGCGCCCTCCTGCACGGCACCCGCGCCGTTCTTGAGGTCGAGCGTCCAGGTGCTGTCCGGCTGGGTCAGCTTGAAGAGGTAGACGTTGGCCACCTTGCCGACGAGTTCGGGGTGCTGGGCCACGTAGCCGCGGATCGCCTCGAAGACGCGGGCGCTGGCCGAGCCCCCACCCGAGGCGGTGGCCGGAGCGCTCGCCTGCGCCGGAGCGGCGGGCTTCGCCTGGGCCTTGGGAACCTCCTTATAGAGTTCGACGGCGGCGTTGCTGATGACGACCTTGTCGCGCTCGACGACCTTGCAGCGGACGAGGACGCGGTCGCCCTCCTTCCACAACTCGGTGCGGAGCGTCTCGCCGGGGAGCACCGTGTCGGCGAAGCGGACGCGGATGCTCTTGAAGAGGCGCGGGTCGCCATCGGCGAAGGCCTTGATGGCGTGGCGGCCCACGTAACCGAAGGTGCACAGGCCGTGAAGGATGGGCCGCTTGAAGCCGAAGTTGCGAGCGAACTCGGGGTCGGCGTGCAGCGGGTTCCAGTCGCCCGAGAGGCGGTAGAGGAGCGCCTGGTTCTCGTGCGTCTTCTCGGTGATGACGGCGTCGGGGGCGCGCTCGGGCGGCACGTTGATGTCGCTCGTCGGCCCACGGTCCCCGCCCCACCCGCCGGCACCCCGGACGAAGGTGGTGATCTCATTGCGCACGAGTGGCTCGCCACTCTGGGCGTCGTAGCTGGTGACCTCGGTGACAACGAGCGCGTTCTTGCCCTTGTCGAAGATGTCCTTGATGCGGCCCTTGTGGCGCAGGGTGGCCTTGGGGGGCAGCGGGCGGAGCAACTCGGTGTACTGCTCGCCGTGGAGGACGCGGTCCAGCCCGTAGTTCAGCCCGGGGGCCTGCTTACCCTCGGCGGCCTGCGCGAGGACGGTGTTGAGGGCGGGGATGACGCCGTAGGTGGGCAGCGGTCGGAAGCCCTCGCCGTGCAGCTCGTAGACGTACTGGAGTTCCTTGGCATCGAGCGGATCCTGCGCGGCGCCCACGCCCAGCGCGTAGAGCGACAGGTCGCGCTCGTCATAGGACGAGGTCGTCTCGGGGAACTGGTAGCCGAGCGCGGCGTCCACGTCGATGAACTCGTTGCCGCCCCTGCTCGGAGGGGAGGAGAGGTTGTCCATCACCGGCTGCATGCTGGCGGCGATGTCGGCGGGGTGGGTGGCGTCGGTGAAGTCGGTGACGGCCTCCCAGGACCGCTGGACGGCCTCGGGGGTGATGGGGCGACCGAGCTTGAAGACCTTGCCGCGGGTGCGCTCCCAGCGGAGCTTCGCCATGAAGCCACCGCCCACCTCGAAGAGGGAGCCGGACTCCTGGCAGTCCTCGTGGCAGAGCCAGACGACGAGCGGGCTGACGTACTCGGGCTTGAGCGCGTCGACGACCTCCGGAGGCAGCACGGTCTCTGTCATGCGGCTGCCGGCGATGGGGGCGATGGCGTTGGCGAAGACGTTCTTCTTGCGGCCCTCGATGGCCAGCGTGTTGGCGAAGCCCACCAGGCCGAGCTTGGCCATGCCGTAGTTGGCCTGCCCGAAGTTGCCGTAGATGCCAGCGGCCGAGGCGGTGAAGAGGATGCGGCCATAGCCCTGGTCGCGCAGGTGGGGCCAGGCGGCCTGGGTGACGCGGAAGGCGCCGAGCAGATGCACGCGGTAGATGAGCTCCCAGTCCTGCTCGGACATCTTCTGGAAGCTGGTGTCGCGGAGGATGCCGGCGTTGTTGATGACGATGTCGACGCGCTTCCAGGTGTCGAGCGCGGTCTGGACGATCTTCGCGCCGTCCTCGACGGAGTCGTGGTTGGCGACGGCCTCGCCGCCAGCGGCCTTGATCTCGGCGACGACCTTGTCGGCGGCCTCGGAGCTGCGACCGCCACCGGTGGTGGCTCCACCGAGGTCATTGATGACCACCTTGGCGCCGCGGCTCGCGAGCAGCAGTGCATGCGAGCGACCCAGACCATTCCCGGCGCCGGTGACGATGGCGACCTTTCCGTCGAAACGAAGCTCGTTGCCCATTCAGTCTCCTTGCGGAGCAAGAGGAGACGATGAGAGCCAGGGCTTTGACAAGTGAGTCAATGACCCCAGGTTCAGGTGGAACCCTCCTGCGGGGTAGACAACGGTTGGGGCGCCAGGGGATCCCACACGAACTCCTCAGTGGGAGTCAGCCTCAGGTTGGTGAACCCGTGCCCCGTCACGAAGCGCTCGAAGCACTCGGAGACGAGGACACGCCCCGGAAACCCTCGAGGGCGGAAGATGTCTTCCCCCCGCCAGGAGCCGGGCTCCAGGGTGTAGCCATGGACGGCCTCGAAGTCCATGTAGCGGCACTCCTCGCAGGTGGGGGGAGAGGCACCGCGAAAGCGGCTGCGCCCCAGGTCCACCGCTCCGCTGCCGAAGCAGGCCGTGACGGCGAGATAGGGGGGAACGTGGGAAGGCTTGGGACCTCGCCGCTTCCCGCGGACCCGGAGCACCTCGACCGGGTGGAAACCCTCCAGGCCCGTGAGTCCTTCTTCACGGAAGGCCTTGGCGAACCGCTCGGAGACGAGGAGGTCATCCCCAGGGGCCTTGATGAAATCGCCGAACTCCTCACCGTGCAACACCAACTCGACACGGTAAGGCGGGAGCCAGGGCTTCATTCCAATGACCCCGCCACACCGAGGGCATCGGGCACCGCTTCCGCGATTGGCGGGCTCGGCCTTCTCGACATCGACGTCGTACCGGGACCAGAGGGGCCCCTCTTGAAGGACGAAAAAGCGCGGAGAGGAGGGCTCAGAAGCCATGGGGAAACCTCTTGAGCATCTCGGGCCGTCTATAAATTTGACGAAGAAAGGCTTCGAACCGCTCCGGTGTCAGCCGGCGGCGGTCGTTGAGCCATTCAATGACTTCCTTGTCCACCTTCCGGTGCCACTCCTGATAGCCACAGTGGGCCTGCTCGTCCACGGCCCTGGTGACGAAGCGTGGATCTCGTGCCTCGTAATGGCCGCCAAGCGTTTCGTGGTCCTTCAATGCCTTGGCGATGGGCCTGGAGATGACGTGGTGCAACTGTCCCTTGCACTCGGTGGGATCGGAACAGTCGGAGGAATCCTGAACCTTGGCCTCGCGCGTCTCCCCCACCTTCTGAGCAGCCGCATCCACCACCTGGGCCTGCGCAGCGACTTTCTCCAACTGCGCGAGAATCTCCGCCGCCTTCTCCGGGTTCTCCAAACTCAGCGTCGCGCACGCACTGAGCATTCCTGCCTTGCAGTGACACACCGTCGACGTCTCGCCCGGTGTGCAGGGAATCTGTGTCAGCACCAGCAAAAGCAACGCGAGCATGTGACTCCTCCCGGGAAAGGGTTCGGCTTTCAGGTAAAACTTCATCACCCGATTGCCGCTGGCCACCTTCGAGGCTGTAGTTATAGGGTTAGCGGATGACCATGAGCCCGTTGTCTATCAGGACTGAAAGAGGCGATAGGTCCTGCACCTGGGTGCCGCTAAGGTCGAGGCCTTCCAACGAGGAAAGGGCCGAGAGAGGCGATAGGTCCTGCACCTGGGTGCCGCTAAGGTCTAGGCTTTGCAGCGAGGTGAGGGCCGAGAGGGGCGAAAGGTCCCGCACCTGTGTGCCGTGAAGGTAGAGGCTTTGCAGCGAGGTGAGCGCCGAGAGCGGGGAGAGGTCCTGCACCTCGGTTCCGCGAAGGTCGAGGCTTTGCAGCGAGGTGAGGGCCGAGAGGGGCGAGAGGTCCTGCACCTGGGTCACACTAAGCTGGAGGCTTTGCAGCGAGGTGAGGGCCGAGAGGGGCGAAAGGTCCCGCACCTGGGTGCCGTGAAGGTCAAGGCGTTGTAGGGAAGACATGTCCGCACGGATTCCTTCTTGCGCGAAAAGCCGTCTCACGTCCCGAATTTGTGAGCGAATGCGCCCAGAGGGCAGGGTATTTTCAAGAAGAGTTTGACGAACGAGTTTGATGTCCAGTGGCTCAATGGCAAAAACCAGTTCCTCGACAACTGTCCATCTCGTCTCGTTCAAATATCCCTTCAAAGCATCCTGGGCTGCCGCAGACCCAATCAAACGAAGAGTTCGTACACAAGCCGCCGCCATGTGGACCGTCAATTTCTTGCGGTAGCGGAGGAATGGAACGACATCGTCCCCTACTGATGCCAGCATTTCGGCCTCCCCCATCGTCGCAGGAGGGAAAAGTCGCTCTCGAAGTTTTGCCACATGCTCCCGCTCCTCCTTTCTCAAGCGTCGGGCAGAAGCTTCCAAAAGCACCGCCATGAGCTCCCGCTCCCGCTCACTGCCCGCAGATTTGTCCGAAGGTTCAAGACCGCTTTTGGGTTCCGCGAGTACCTGCTGGATGAGGCTGGCGTTGAAGGACTCACTCCCCCTCATCACCGCGAAGACCAGGACGGGCTTCCAATCCGGGTCGAGGACATTCCGAGCCAGCAAACCATCATGACCCCGTTCAGTGAAGACCTCCGCGGCAAGGTACTCCTTGAACGTGTTGTGGATGAAATCGACCTTCTCGGGCCCCGGTTCACGCAGCATTCCGCTGCGCTCGATGAGTCCCTCCAAGATGGCGGGCCCATCGGAGCGGGGTTTTCCGAGGAGCTCAATCATCTGGCCCACCTCCTGCTGGGCCCTGTCTTTATCCAGTTCGGATCTCCCGTTGAGCACCATGTCATGTGCCAGCGCACGGAGAATGTTCTTCTTGTCCGGGTACGAAAGCTTCCGATAGACCTCTGGAAAGCCAGACAGGTCCAGGGTCTCCGACTCGCGACGGTGAAGGAGCATCTGGCACAAGGCTTCGCACAGTTCATCCAATGTTTCCGGAAGCCTCTGGTTCCGCTCGCGATGGAGTGCGCAGATGACCGCCGTGAGGAGTGGGGTGGTTGTCAGCCGGGCGATGGTCGGGCCCTGGCGGAGCGTCACCTTGAGTTCTTGAGCGAGGGCAGGCAGATCCTCGGCGGAAGCTCCCACCTTCTCCAACTTGAGCGTCACAGCCCGGTGCCAATGGTCGATGAGTCGCTCGCGGTCCAGGACGGACAGCGGGGTCACCTCAGCCTCTCGGAAGCCGAGGTGTTTCAGCCACCCTGGAGGCACTGCGGTGGGTCGGGTGCTCAGCAGGTAGCAGCACCGGGGGTAGGTGTTGACGAAGCGTCCGACCTCCTCCTCGACGGTATGCCGTAGATGGCGCGGCACCTCGTCAACGCCATCAATGAGGAGCAGCGCTCGCCCGTCGTTCAGGACCGATCTCACCCACCCATCGGGGGCTTTGCCGAGTTCTGGCGCGGTGTGCAGGGTCAGTCCTTCGAGAGGAGGGAGCTTGCCATCCGTGCAGCTCCGCAAGCGGAGCAAGAAGGGAACTCGGGTACGCCATGTCGCCTGCCCTCCCGCAGGAGTGCCTGCCAGAAGCAGTCGCTCGTCGGTAGGCATCGCCTTGGCTTCAAGGGCTGCGGTCATGGCCGCCCACCGGAAAAGGGTGCTCTTGCCACTTCCCGCCTGTCCACGCACGAGGAGCCGCACGGAGTCGGCTGGAAGCGTGTCCAGAATTTCCTCCAGCCCCTTCTGCGTCAGTGTCTCCTCATCAGAGGCCTCCTCTTGGAGTCCGAGGGGAATGTAGGCCACCGACAGCGCGTACCGTTTCACTGCCTGATGCACGTCGACGCCGAAGAGATCGAGTTGATCGACATTCCGGGCAACCGCCTGGCGATAGGCTGTTTCGAAGAGTGGATGGGTCTTCTGCGGTGCCGCGGCCCAGACCGTCTCCGCCATCTTCCTGATGGGCTCCAACACCTTGTCGAGCGTGTCCTGCAGATGATGGAGTTTCTGGAGCTGGGCCTTGACCTCCACCTCCTTGAAACGAGGGAGCTGAGAGGCAACCTCGACCAGATAGCGGGCCACCTCGTTGAGAGAGCGCTCGTAGAGGGCCGCCTCGGCTTCCGCGAAATGCCCTTGTGGGAGCGCTCGATGCTCTCGGAAGGCCGCTGCCAACTTCGTGGGGTCGAGCTCGCGGGCGACGACGAGTTCCGACGACACCATGCCATCAAGGGTGTCCCTCAGCTCGCAGGCGACCGCCTCGACGTTCATGTCATGACGCATGCCGGCTTCGCGCTCGAAGAGCGGTACGAGCTGGTAGACGATGCTATCGGCCATTCCCGTCATGAGCCGCTCGGCAGCCCGCCGGTCGCGCATGTCTCGGAGTCGGGCAAGGCCCAAATCCAAAGTGGCCCCACCCACCATCCCGGCGACTGGACCGACCCACATCGTCAGCAAGTGGGCTGCCAGCGGCCTGCCCAGCTTCTCCAACAGAAGCTCATCGATCTTCACCATGGGCCTACCCCTCGTGCCATGCGCGCCCAGGTCACGGGACGTGCGTGGTGACCAGCATAGACGCACGCTCCGGGGGAGTGCTGGTTTCGAAACAAGCCGGAACACCAACGCCCGTCGGGTGGGGCCAAACGGGCAGGGAGCACCGGGTAGCCTTCGGGTCCTTGCAGCACCATCTCGAAGCGCCCGAAGACCCCGTGTCTACTACCCCGCACTGCGTCGAGCGCAAGTCCCACCCCATTCACGAAACGAACCGCTTGCCCCACCCCGGGGTCCATCTAGTCGGAGGTGGTGGCGGCAGAGCATCCCCCCTGACGCGCGATGGAGGAGAGGCGTTGGCCATCCCCACCCTCACATTGGAGGCGGGACCCCATCCTGGGCCCGCCCGGCAGGAAATCAGGGACAAGGGGACGGACATGCGAGGAACTGGCTCCAAGGTGGCGCTCTTCACGCTGGTCGCGATGTTGGGGTCCGTGGGTTGCGGTGGCCCGCTGGAGGAGGAGGGCTCGTTCGAGGAGCAGGAGGCGCTGACGCAGGAAGAGACGTGGGAGGAGGAGGTCAGCGCGCTGGAGCAGGACCACCCCTCGTCGTGCAAGACCGTGAAGGCGAGTCCGAAGCTGCTGTGGCCGCCGAACCACAAGTTCCACCTCGTGAAGTTGAGTGGCGCGAAGTCCATCACCATCACGTCGGTGAAACAGGACGAGCCCGTGAATGACAGGGGTGATGGCAACACGTCGCCGGATGCCATGTGGGCGCAGGGCAAGAAGGACGCGGTGTACCTGCGAGCGGAGCGCAGTGGCCGGGGAGACGGGCGCGTGTACTGCATCAGCTTCACGGCCAAGGATAGCCAGGGCAAGACGTGCAAGGGCATGATCCAGGTCGGCGTGCCGCACGACATGGGCAAGGGCTCGTACCCCGTCAACTCCGGGTGCAAGTACGACTCGTTCGGCTACTAACGAGCGTCCTCACCGCTGACCTCACCCCTCCACCGCGGCGGAACCGGCATCCGAACCGGAAGCCGGGGCGCCCATGGTATGAGGGAGGCCCCGGGGGCTGCCCACCCCGGCGCGGATGGAGGGGTGACTTCATGCGGAGCGATGACGAGGCGAGTGCGCGCGCGGCGCTCTCCGGTGGCAGCAGCGCGGATCCCATCTACCGACTGGTGGCGCGGGTGCTGCGCGAGTCGGGAGCCCCGGTGGGCACGCTCGTGGACGTGGGGTGTGGCCGGGGAGGGCTCGCGGGGGCGCTGACGGGCCTGTTCGAGCACTACGTGGGGTGCGACCTCGTGGCCTACCCGGGTTTTCCCCAGGCCCCTTGGGCCCGCTTCGTCCAGGCGAACCTCAACCAACTGCCGCTCCCACTGGAGCCGGGCGTCGCGGACGCGGTGGTCGCGGTGGAGACCATCGAGCACCTGGAGAACCCGCGCGCCTTCATGCGGGAGCTGGTGCGGCTGGCTCGCCCGGGAGGACGGGTGGTGGTCACCACTCCCAACCAGCTCAGCCTCTTGAGCAAGCTGACGCTCGTGGTGAAGAACGAGTTCAACGCCTTCCAGACGTCCGCGGGGCTCTACCCGGCCCACATCACCGCCCTGCTGGAGCAGGACCTGCGGAACATCGCCACCGAGTGCGGGCTGGAGCGGGTCGAGGTCCGTTACACGGACTCGGGGCGGCTGCCCTTCACGCGCTTCCAGTGGCCGACGCGCTGGGGCCTGCGGGGGCGTTGGTTCAGCGACAACGTGCTGCTGGCGGGCCGCAAGCCTTGAACCGCGGTTTCACGTCCCGCCCAAGGCCAGTTGGCGCGCGAAGGACTCCCGTTCGCGCTCCGCGGCCACGCCGTCCCGCTGGCTCACCAGCGCCGCCAGCACCTGGAGCTGGACCGGCCTGAGGACCACCGTGGCCCGGCGGCCTCCCTGGACGATATCGTTGACCTCGACGACCTGCTCCCGGGCTTCCAAGGTCATCGTCGGGTAGAGGATGACCGCGCTCCCCGCGGAGCCCTGACTCAGCGCGTAGATGACGAGCTGGTAGAGCATGTAATGCGGGAGCTTCGTCTCCCACAGGTCGCGGTATTTCGCATCGAGCAGCGCCACCACACGCTGCCCCCGCAGAATGGCGAAGTCGGGCCGCGGAGCAGGCGCCTGACGCCTTTGGGGATTATGGGTCGCGGCGTAGGCCATCAGCTTGTCCAGCCGGAACTCGTCGCGCACGGTGTGGTCCCGCAGGTTCTCCTTCAAGAAGCGCGACAGGAGCGCCTGGAAGAAACGGTTCATGTCGAAGAGGAAACCCGGGAGCTCCACCTTCTTGTGCGAGGACGCCTCCTGGGTCGTCCCCCGCGCGTCGAGGAGCACGTCGATGATGGACAGTGCAGGCCGGTAGGCCGCGGTCATCCGGTCGGTCTCGCGGATGATCCGCTCCAGGAGCACCGGGTGCAGCGCCACCCGCCGAATGCCCTGCAGCAGCGCATCGAGCCGGTGAAGCCGGGTCCGAAGCCCGACATCGTCCGTGAGCCGCAGGGCCAGGTCGAGCCCGGCACGCAGCACCTGGTTGAGGGGATGGTCCTCCAGCCGGGGATGGTACGAGCAGCGCAGCGTCGCCCGGCCCGAGCCGGCGTGCCGCATCCACCAACCCAGGTCGATTCTTCCCCTGGGACTCGCGAGCTCCTCGTCCCGACGCACGTACCCGCGATGCAGCCCCCCGTGGAGGAGTTCCTGGAGCTCCGCCTCGAGCTGATGGATGAGCAGATCCTGGAACGACGGTCCGGAGGTCCCCTGCTCCAGCGCCGAGAAGAGCTCGAGGTTGCGCAACCCGTAGGCGTAGCGCAGCAGCGAGAGGAGCGGCGCCCCCTGGAGCTTGGGACGGATGATGACGGGCAGGCTGCCGAGCCGGATCGTCCCGACATAGGACGTCGCTTCGAGGCGCAGGCCCGCCTTGAGGTCCCGCACCCGGAGCATTCGCAGCCGGTCGAGGTACTCGGCCAGCCGCCGCACCTCGGGCTCATCGTCCAGGTGGATGGGAGCCACGCGCGGCCCGCCCTCCGGAGGCCAGCTCCGCCACTCCGAGAGCTCGGCGGGGTTCATGGACCGTCAGGCTCCGTGCCGGCGTCGTCCTCGTCCTCGCTCTGGGCGCTCGCCTCCGAAGCGATGGCCGGGGCCGACCAGCCGACCTCCGGGCTCGGCGCGAGGAGCGCCTGGATCAGATCCGACTGCCGGGCCGAGTCGAACAGCTCGTGACACACCCGCTGCTCCTTCCGGCTCACCAGGCTGCTGCCGAGAATCTTCTCCAGCGCGGCCCAGTCCTCGTAGCAGTACTCCTCGAGGAGGGGGATGAGGTCCTCCTGCACCACGCGCGAGAACCGATGGAAGTCGGTGAGGGGCTCTCCGCGCTCCATGAGGTAGGCATGGCCAACCTGGAGATTGCGCCCGTCGCGCCCGACGTGCTGGCAGATGCGCGCGTTGAGCGCCTTCAGCCAGGGGCCGAGTGGAATTCCCTCCACCAGGGAATTTCCGAGCAGCGAGGAGTCCGGCATCAACTCCAGGAAGCCGAACCGGCGCCGCAACGCCGTGTCGAGCAGCGCGATGGAGCGATCCGCCGTGTTCATCGTGCCCACGAGGTAGACGTTCTCCGGCACCTGGAAGGGCGTCCCGCTCATCGGCAGGAGGATGGGCTTGCCGCGCTTGCTCTTCTCCATCACCGTGAGCAGCTCGCCCATGATGCGCGGGATATCGCCCCGGTTGATCTCATCGATGATGAGGTAGAAGCGCAGGTGGGGCCGGCGCTGTGCGTCCAGGCACAGCCGCTTGAAGATGCCGTCACGCAGGACGAAGCGCATCGCCCCGCCCTCGGACGCCTCCTCCCGCGGCCGGTAGCCCTCGAGGAACTCCTCGTAGCCGTAGGAGGGGTGGAAGCAGCACATGCGCACCAGGGGCCCCTCCTCTTCCGTCCCCTTCGTGAGGGCCTCCCGCTGTTCGGCCTCGAGGGCCGCGAAGGGCGCGCCGAAGGCCGCATACGCGGCCAGGTCCCGCACCGTCTGCTCGGCGAGGTAGGTCTTCCCCGTGCCCGGCGGGCCGTAGAGGATGACCTGTCCCTTGCGCTCCAGCACGGCCTGGATGCGCCCGTGGAGCGCGGGGAGAATGGGGATGGGGTACCCACCCTGGGCCGTCCTGGGCGTGGGCCCCGCTTTCGGGAGCGGAGCGGGCGCCGAGGCGCCCAACAGGTGCTTCTCGATGGCGACGATGCTCTCCGAGGACTCCACCGTGCGCAGCAGGGTCTGCGCGTCGGCACCGCTGCCCTCGGGGAGCTGGAACTCGTCCAGGGACAGCCACTTGACGCGATGGCGGTGGGAGAAGTCCGAGGAGGGCTCATGGGAATAGCCCTCCTCGACCCGCCCCACGCCCAGCACCCGGGCGCCCCTCGTCGCGAGAACGAAG
>NZ_DASVWK010000056.1:0-4543 GCF_036389735.1 Archangium sp.
TGGGGCGCCAGCTCAGCGCGTCGAGGAGGATGAGCATCAGCCCACCTCCGAGAATCATGCCCACCCGGTAGGCCGCCACCTGCACCCCATTGCCCAGGCCGAGCTCCTGGGGCTCGAGCAGGTCCACCGCGAGCCCGTCCGTGGCCACGTCCTGGGTGGCCGACAGCAGGTTGACGAGCAGCACCGCCGCGAAGAGTGCCTCCACGCTCACCGCACCCTCCGGGAGTGCCAGCCCCACGAGCAGCGCCGCCGAGAGCACCTGGAGCGGCAGGATGTAGCCGCGCCGCCGCCCCAACCGCGCCGAGCCATACCGGTCCATGAAGGGGGCCCAGAGGAACTTGAGCGCCCACGGCAGCGCGAGCAGGCTGGCGAGGCTGATGTTTGGCAGCGACAGGCCCTGCTCGCGCAGCAGCACCGGGAGGGCCTGGGTGAAGAAGCCGTAGGGCAGGCCCTGGGAGAGGTAGAGGCTCGTGAGCAGCCCCAATTTCAGGGGAGTCTTCAGCGCCGTCTTCATGTGCCCTCCGAGGCGTCCGCCGCGTCGAGCAGCCCCGCGGCCATGCGCTTCACCGTGGTCGCAGCCGAGCCCGTGGGAATGAGGCTCGGGGCCGCCGCCGACAGGACGAAGTAGCCCTGCACCGCCGCGAAGAGCCCCGCCGCCACCGCCCGCGCCCTCCGGCGGCCCACCACGGCGCCCACCAACTCCTCCAGGTGTGCCAGGTCCGCGTGCACCACCTTCTCATAGGCCGCGCGCACCTCTGGCTGGCGTACCGCCTCCGCGCTGATGGTCACCCACGCGGCCACCGACGCCGGATCCGCGTCGTCCCCCATGGCCAGGAAGGCATCGAGGAAGGCATCCACCTGCCCCCGCGCTCCGCCCTTCGCCCGCGCGAGTCGCGCCTTCACCCGCTCGCGCACGCTCGTCGCGAGCTGCTCCACCAGCGTCAGGAGGATCTCCTGCTTCTCCGTGAAGTGGTAGTGCACCAGCCCCGGGCTCAGCCCCGCCGCCTTGGCGATCTCCGCGATGGACGCGCGCTCGTAGCCGCGCTCCGCCATGACGCGCAGCAGTCCCTCCACGATCTGCTGCCGGCGCTCCCCGGTGTTGGACGGACGGGCCATGAAGGGCTCACGTTTCTAGGTTGGTTGACCAATTTATAAGACCGCGGGTGGGCGGCGTCAACCCCGGGGAGGGCTCTCCCCAGGGAGCGCCGGTTCTGCTTTGGTGGGGCTCCCCCGCTTCCTTCCCCCATGGCCCGGCCCCTACCCCGCAAGGCGAAGACTCCTCCCGCACCGCCCGAGAGCCGTGGTGTGGCGCCTCCTTTCCTGGCGCGGGTGCCCGGCTGGGCGCTCGTCCTCGCGGTGGCGCTCGCCGTGCGTCTGGCGTACCTGCTCACCGCGCGCGGTCCCGCCTTCGAGGCGCCGCTCATCGACGCGGACTATTACGACTACCTCGGCGAGCGACTGGCGCGCGGAGCGGGCTTCGACGAGGGGCCCTTCTGGCAGCCTCCGCTCTACCCCCTGGTGTTGGGTGGCCTCTACTGGCTGGGAGGGCACAGCCTGTGGTGGCCGCGCCTCTTGCAGGCCCTGCTCGGAGCGGCCACCGCCGCGCTCGTCCACGGGGTGGCGCGGCGGGCCTCCGGCAGCGACAGGGTGGGGCTGGTCGCGGGCCTGCTGGTGGCGTTGCACGGGCCGCTCGTCTTCTACGACGGGGAATTGCTCGCCACGTCGCTGGGCACCTTCCTGGGCACCGCTGCGCTCTGGCTGTCCAGCCGCGAGCGCCCCACCGCGTGGACGGCACTGCTGTGCGGGGCGTGTATCGGCCTGGGGGCGCTCGCGGTGGCGCCGCTGCTGCTGCTCGTCCTCCCGCTGGCGTGGGCCCTGGCGCGGGGGCGTCCGTCGCGTGCCATGCTCTGTGCCTCCGCCTGTGTCGCCGTGGTGCTGTGCGCCACCCTCTCCAATCGTGCGCGCTCGGGCGAGTGGGTGCTCATCTCCGCCAATGGCGGCATCAACCTCTGGCTGGGCAACAACGCGCGGGCCGACGAGACGCTGGCCATCCGCCCCGGAGGGGCCTGGGAGGCGCTCGTCCAGGAGCCCTCGCGCTATGGATTCCACACCCCGGCCACCCAGGACGCGTACTTCACCCGGAAGGCCCTGGGCTGGTGCGGCGCGCACCCGTTGGACTGCGTGGGCAACCTGCTGTGGAAGGCCCGGCTGCTGCTCGTCGCGCGCGAGCTGCCGCGCAACGAGGATCTCTACGTCCTCCGCTCGCAGTCCCCCGTGCTGTGGGCGCTCACCGCCCGGGTGGGGGGAGTGGCGCTGCCGTACGCGCTGCTGTGGCCCCTGGCGGCAGCGGGCTGCGTGGCCCTCTGGCGCCGGTGGCGTGCGAAGGAGGACGTGCGCGTGGCGCTCGCCACGGTGGGCGCCGCCCTCGCGCTCGCCGTCCCGTGCGTCCTCTTCTTCGTCTCCGGCCGCTATCGCGCGCCGCTCGCCCCGGTGCTGTGCGTGCTCGCGGCGCTCGGCCTGTCCGCGCTGCTGTCCCGCTCCGCGCGCGCCATGCCGGCGGGGGTGGCGCTGGCGGTGCTCGTGCTGTCCGTGTGGCCCGTGCGGCTGGCGGTGGACGCCGTCGACTTCGAGGCCGAGCTGCACTACGTGGTGGGAGGCCGGCTGGCACGGCTCGGGGACGACGTGGGCGCCGTGGAGGCCTGGCGGCGCGCGCTGCTGCGGCGGCCGAGCTACCTGGAGGCGGGTTACAACCTGGGGCTCGCGCTGGAGCGACTGGGCCGACCCGGCGAAGCCGCCCGCGTCTACGAGTCGCTGCTGCGCTGGCACCCGCGCCAGCTGCTGCTCCGGACCCGGCTCGAGCAGCTCCGTGCCGGCGAGACGTCAGTGCCTGAGGGGAGTGCCGCGCCTCATTGACGGGCGCTCTATTGGCAGTGGGCCTGCCGCAGGATGACGCCGGTCCGCGTCAGCTGCTTGTACACGACGCCTCCCGTCTCCAGCACCACGAGGTCCCGGAACGTCTCCTCCGGCATGGTCTCGCGGGGCAGCTCCGCCTGGCCCAGGATTCTTCCGTCCTCGGGAGCCAGGCAGTAGAGGCGGAGGCCGGACTCGCCCACCATTCCCAGGTAGATGGTGCCGGCGCGGTCGGTGTCCAGCAGGTTGAGGTACAGCAGCGGCACCTGGAGCCGGTACTCGCGGGTATAGCGATTCTCGCCCGACTGGCGGTCGATGGCGTTGACGAAGACGCGGCCGTTCTCCCTGTCGATGATGCCGGCCGTGATGTAGGAGCGCCCGTCCCGGGTGGGGCGGCCGGGAATCTCCGGACGCTCGGGGTCTGCCTTGCCCGAGGTATCCCCGATGCGGACCAGCGTGCCGTGCTCGCGCTCCACATAGACCGAGTCCCCGTCCACGAAGGTGCCGGTGATGCCACCTCCCTCGGGGATGCCCTTGCCCTCCACCGGCAGCTCTCCCAGCAGCTGCCCGGTGTCCGGGTGGATGAGGGCCACGGACTTGTCCTTGAGCCGGTCGAGCACCACCAAGGTTCCATCCCTGGCCTGGGTGATGTCCTGGGGCACCTGCTGGGTGAGGGGCAGGGTTCCCACGGGGTTGCCTCGCGAGTCGAGGCGGACGAGCCGCTCGTTGGTCTGGTCCAACACCACCACGTTGCCGAGGGCATCCACCGTCAGGGACATGGGCCCCTCGGCGTTGCCCTCCTGGCGGATCTCATGCCCGAGCTCGGAGGGGCCCGTGCCCCAGGCCAGCTCGGCGATGACCTCGCCACGTGCGGAAGCTCCGCCGGGCGAGGGGGCCTTCGCCTTACCCGGCGGGGTGGAACCGGGCCGGGCGTCCGCCCTGGCCTCCTCGGGCGTCCGCCCCGCCTGGGGCTCTTGGCGACTCCCGTCCCCAGGCGCCGCCGCGACGCCTCCACCCTTCGAGCGGACCAGGAAGAACGCGACGCCGAGCACGAGGAGTGCAACCAGTCCCAGGAGGATGCCGCGCGTCCGCGTCTTCATTTCAATGCCCTCTGACTACGGCGAGCCCAGGTTCACCCAGGCGGACCAGCCGGTGCCGTTGACGAAGTAGCGCTGCACGATGTCGTTGTTCGTGTTGCGCGCCACGACGTCCAGGCGGCCGGAACCCCAGGAGGCCACATCCGGAGCGGAGGAGAGGGTGCCACCCTCCGAAATCCAGGCGGACCAGCTGGCGCCATTCCAGTACTGGTGGATGAGCGAGTTGTCGGAGCCGCGGGCGAAGAGGTCGATGCGATCGGCGGCCCAGGACTCGGCCGCGGGGGCGGAGGTGGCGGTGCTGCCGCGCACCACCCAGGGGGACCAGGTGCCGCCGCTGAAGTACTTCTGGATGACCTGGTTGCTGGCGTCGCGAGCGAAGACGTCGATCTGCCCGGAACCACGCGAGGAGGCATCCGGCGAGGCGGTCAGTACACCGCCCTGCGACACCCACGGGCTCCAGGTGGAGCCGTTGTAATACCGCTGCCAGAGCGCGTTGTCGCCGCCGCGCACGAACACGTCCATGCGGCCGGCGCCCC
>NZ_DASVWK010000057.1:0-6140 GCF_036389735.1 Archangium sp.
GCGGCCCACCACGGCGGCCTCCGCGACGGACTTGTGGGCCACGAGCGCGCTCTCCACCTCGGCGGTGCCCAGGCGGTGGCCGGCCACGTTCACCACGTCGTCCACGCGGCCCATCAGCCAGAAGTAGCCGTCGTTGTCCCGTCGCGCGCCGTCACCCGTGAAGTACATGCCGGGCAGCTCGCTGAAGTACGTGTTCACATAGCGCTGCGGGTCCCCGTACACGGTGCGCAGCATCGAGGGCCACGGCCGGGTGACGAAGAGCAGGCCACCGTGGTTGGCCGGCACCGGCTTGCCCTCCGGGTCCAGCACCTCGGCGTGGATGCCGGGCATCGGCAGGGTGGCGCTCCCGGGCTTGGTGGGCGTGGCTCCCGGAAGCGGGGAGATCATGATGCAGCCCGTCTCCGTCTGCCACCACGTGTCCACCACCGGGCAGCGCCCGCCGCCGATGACGTCGCGGTACCACATCCAGGCCTCGGGGTTGATGGGCTCGCCCACCGAGCCGAGCAGCCGCAGCGAGGACAGGTCATGCCGCTTCGGGTGCTCCTCGCCCAGGCGCATGAAGGCGCGAATCGCGGTGGGCGCGGTGTAGAGGATGGAGATCTTCTCGCGGGCAATGAGCTCCCAGAAGCGGTCCGCCCCCGGGTGCGTGGGCGCGCCCTCGTAGATGACGGTGGTGGCGCCGTTCATCAGCGGGCCGTAGACGACGTAGCTGTGCCCCGTCACCCAGCCCACGTCGGCGGTGCACCAGTAGATGTCCTCCTGCTTCAGGTCGAACACCCAGCGCGTGGTGAGCGAGGCATTCACCGCGTAGCCGCCCGTGGTGTGCAGCACGCCCTTGGGCTTGCCCGTGCTGCCCGAGGTGTAGAGGATGAAGAGCGGGTGCTCGCTCTCCACCCACTCGGGCTCGCAGGTGTCGGGCTGCTTCGCCGCCAGCTCCGTCCAGGACACCTCCTTGCCGCTGAGTTGGAGCGTGCCCTGCGTGGTGCGCTGACCCACCACCACGTGCTCGATGCTCTTCATCTGCGGCATCGCCTTGCGCACGTTCTCCAGCAGCGGCACCACCGCGCCCTTGCGCCAGCCCCCATCCATGGTGAGCAGCACCTTGGCGCCCGCGTCGTTCATGCGCTCCAGCAGGGCCTCCGCCGAGAAGCCGCCGAACACCACCGAGTGCACCGCGCCAATGCGCGCACACGCCAGCATGGCCACCGCGGCCTCGGGCACCATGGGCATGTAGATGCCCACCCGGTCCCCCTTGCGCACGCCCAGCGAGCGCAGGCCGTTGGCGAGCCGGTTCACCTCGCGCGCCAGCTCCCCATACGTCACCTTGCGCCGGTCCCCGGGCTCGCCCTCGAAGAGGATGGCCGTCTTGTCCCGGAGCTTGTCCAGGTGCCGGTCCACGCAGTTGTAGGCGAGGTTGGTGCGGCCCTCGACGAACCAGCGCGCGTGCGGTGGCTTCCAGTCGAGCACCGTCTGGAAGGGCTCCTTCCAGTACAGCTCCTCACGGGCGCGAGCCCCCCAGTAGGCCTCGGGGTCCTTCGCGGCCTCGTCCCACAGCCGGCGGTAGTCCTCCATCCCACGGATGTGGGCCCGGCGGGTGAAGTCCTCGGACGGTGGGAAGACGCGGTTCTCGACGAGGACGGAACTCAGCTCTTGCGACGGCGGACGGGGTGCTTCGGCCATGGTGTGGGGCTCCTCCAGTACGACGACGTCAGGAGCCCCGTTCTAGAAGCCTCGCGAGCCCCGTCTCAAGGAGCCTTTGCACAGGGGGATGAGTTCTGGACGGCTTCGTACTTCACCGACACTTCGCAGGCGCACCCGGCGATCTGCTGCTGCCGCGGCTCGTAGCGCACGCGCAGCACGCCGTCGAACTCCGTGGCGCACTGTGTCGTGCCCTCCAGGTGCACCGTCACCTGCTCCACGAGGCATTCATGGCCAGCGCCGGGGAGCGAGGCGTTGGCCAGGGTCCCATCCAGTGAGAAGGCATCATCGTCCTGCGAGCCCGCGCCGAGGAAGAAGCCCACGAGCTGCATGTCCAGCAGCCCGTACTTCATGCGCAGCACCTCGCCGGAGATGGACAGCTCCCCATCCCAGAGCGCCTCGGGCGAGGAGAGCAGCCCGCACTCGTCGCTCAGCACCTCCACGGACTTGAACTCATAGGGGCCCTCGTTCTGGATGTAGGCGCGGGTGCAGCCCAGGCCCAGGGTGAGGGACAGCACGGACAGCAGGAGCGGACGGAACAGTCGGGTAGCGGCCACGCGAGCATGCTAGCGGAGCCAGCGTCCACGTGCAGAGTGCAACCGCGAGGCCAGCGGATAGACTGGCTTCCCATGCCTCCGTTCAAGAATCCCCTGCCCACCGTGGACTGCATCATCGAGCTGCCAGGGGACCGCATCGTGCTCATCCGCCGCAAGAACCCTCCTCCCGGTTGGGCGCTGCCCGGGGGCTTCGTGAACGAGGGCGAGCGTCTGGACCAGGCCGCGGTGCGCGAGGTGAAGGAAGAGACCGGCCTGGATGTGGAGTTGGTGGAGCAATTCTTCACCTACTCGGACCCTCGAAGGGATCCCCGCAAGCACACCCTGTCCACCGTCTTCATCGGCCGGGCCCAGGGCGAGCCCCAGGGCGCGGATGACGCGGCCGAGGCGAAGACCTTCCCGGTGGACGCCCTTCCCCAGGAGCTGGCGTTCGACCACGGCACCATCCTCGCCGACTATCTGACCTACAAGCGGACCGGGCAGCGGCGGAAGCTCTAGGACCCACGGCCCCGAATGCACTACCTCCCGCTCCTCTTCGCGCTCGGCCTGCTCGTGGCACTGCACGAGCTGGGACACCTCGTGGCCGCCCGGCTTCTGGGCATCCATGTGTCCCGCTACACCCTCGGCTTCGGGCCGGCGGTGCTCACCTGGCGGCTCGGCGGGACGGAGTACGTGCTCGGCGCCGTCCCACTGGGGGGCTCCGTCCGCATCCAGGGGATGAACCCCCACGAGCCCGGGTTGGACCCGACGGACCCGAGAAGCTTCACGGCGCAGACGCCCTGGCGGCGGATGCTGGTGCTGCTCGCGGGGCCGCTGAGCAACTGGTTGTTCGCGCTGGGCGTCCTCGCCGCGCTCTACACCTCGGGCACGCACGTGGTGGTGCCGCTCACGGTGGGCACCATCAACCCCGGCTCCGAGGCGGCACGCGCGCAGCTCCTGCCGGGAGACCGCATCGTCAGCGCGGACGGCGTACCGCTGGAGAGCTGGTCCGAGTTCGTGGCCCTCATCGCCCAGAACCCCGGCCGAGAGCTGAAGCTGGGCGTCGAGCGCCAGGGCGAGCCGCGCGAGGTGAGCGTGCGCCCGCGTCCCGACGAGCGGGGCGAGGGCCGCATCGGCGTGAGCCAGCAGTACGTGTACCGCACCCACGGCGTGGGACAGGCGCTGCTCCAGGCGGTGGCGCACACGGGGAATCTGGTCAGCGAGGGCACGCGGATGCTCCATCGCCTGCTCCAGGGGCAACAGGGCATCGTGGTGGCCAACCCGCTGGGGATGGTGAAGCAGACCTCGGGCGCGGCGGCCAGTGGCATGGGGGCCTTCCTGCGGGTGCTGGTGAGCCTCTCGGTGGCGCTCGCCTTCTTCCACCTGTTGCCCCTGCCCTCGTTGGACGGAGGGCGCATCCTCTTCGTCGTCTTCGAGTGGGTGAGCCGCCGCAAGGTACCGGCACGGGTGGAGACGCTGGTGCACGCGGTGGGCTTCCTCGCGCTGCTGGGGGTGGTGCTGACGGTGGCGCTCGCGGACGTACGCCAGCACCTGGGCCGCTCGGCCCCGTCCGCCCCGGCACGAGACTCGGGAGAGACCGGGGTAAGGGAGCCCTCCGACGCGGGCACCGCGAAGCCGGAGGCGGCCATCGACTTCCCGGGCCTCATGGACGCGGGGACCTTTCCCCTGGCGGGCGACACCGGCGACTGAGCCCTCGGTAAGAGCCGATGCCGACCCGGCGAGCGGCCGGCAATGCCCTCGGGGAGACGGTTCCCCGGCGGAACAGGCCCCCAAGGGGGAGCGAAGGCCCTATGCTCCAGCGCGCCATGGGGACCAAGGCGAACGACGGCCTGTACTGCGAGCTTTACTGGGGTACCACCCTCAACGAGGCGAAGGGCTTTGGCCCCGAGTTGTCGCGCGTGCTCGCCGCGCCGGACGAGACGGTGCCCCTGCCCCTCTACGGCTTCACCCTGCCGGAGGAGCCCTTCCTCCTCGCCGAGCGCACCGAGCGGGGCTACCGCGTCTTCGTCCCCCCCGCGGCGCGCCTCGAGCGCAGCCGGCACGGCGATGCCTTCCGCGCGGTGCCCGACGCGGAGCTTCAGCGAACCGAGGGCCGTGCCTGGGTGGAGCTCACCCGGGAGGACCGGCTGCGGCTCTCCGAGGGAGAGCTGTCCGTGCTCCTCGCGCCCTCCGTGGCGGGCAAGCGCGCGGCGAGCCTGGGGTGGCGGGACTTCGGCTGGCTGGCGATGGTGTCGGTCCTCTTCCTCAGCCTGCCGGTGGGCTTCCTCCTCGCGGGCCCCTCCCCCGAGCGGATGGCCGCGTCCAACGCCCGTGCCATCTCCCAGGCACGAGAGCGCGAGCAGGCCGAGCGCAAGCGGCTCGGAGTGGACACGCCCGCGCGCCCCATCTCTCCGGACGCGGCGCGGCCCGACGCGGGCGTGAAGACGCTGCCCAACAACCTCGGCGTCTACTGAGACTCAGGGCCCCAGGCCCACCCAGACCTCGCCGTCCTCGTAGAACTCCTTCTTCCAGATGGGGACGTCCTCCTTGAGCCGCTCGATGGCGTGCTCGCACCCGCGGAAGGCCTCCTTGCGGTGGGGCGCGGCGGCGGCGATGACCACCGCCAGCTCGCCCGGCACCAGCGTCCCCACCCGGTGCACGATGGCCAGCCGCGTCCCCTGGAAGCGCTCGGCCACCTCGGCGCCGATCTCCGCCAGCTTCTTCTCCGCCATGGGGGGATAGGCCTCGTACTCCAGCTTCATCACCCGCCGGCCACGCGTCTGGTTGCGCACCGAGCCGGAGAAGGTGACGAGCCCGCCGTAGGACTCGCCGGCCACCGCCTCCACCACCTCCTCCAGCCGCAGCGGCCGATCCACCACCCGGAACAGCCCGCCACTTCCACCCGCCACCGGGGGAATGAGCGCCACCTCCGCGCCCGGGGGCACCTCGGCCTCCGCGTCGGAGAACTCCTGGTTCACCGCCACCCGCAGGTGCGGCAGGAGCGGCGCGAGCGCCGGGTGACGCGCGGCCACCAGGCGCAGCACGTCCGAGACACGCGCGTCGGGGGGCAACTCCACCGACTCACGGGGGAGCCCCACGCGCTCGCGCGCCGCGGCGAAGTACAGGAGGGTAATGGTGTCGGCCACGGCCCCTCTTAGCGCGACCGGAGCAGGGTCCGCGCCCGGAAACGACCACCGCCCTCCTCGGGGGTGAAGTCGAGGAAGACGGACTCCACGGGCGGGAGCTGATCCAACAGCGCGCCCACCAGCGAGCGAGCCACGGGGAGCTGCTGCGACGGCACGCCGGGCACCTCCTGGGGTGCATCCAGATCGGTGCGCAGCTGGCCCACGTCCACCATGGCGGAGAGGTGACCGGCCTCGAAGGCGTTGGCGCCGAAGCGCTCCCGGAGCGCCGCGCCCACGTCGCCCGCGGCGCGGCCCTGAATCGACTCGCCTCCGTGCATCGTCAGCCGATCGGCCGAGACGGTGAGCTCCAGCGGCTGCTCCATCACCCGCGTGCGCAGCCGCGTGCCCTCCGCGCCCTTCACCACCTCGAAGGGCTGCCCGCGCGCCTTCAGCCGCCCGGTGAGCCACTCCAGCACCGGCTCGGAGCGCACCAGGCCCGCCTCGAAGAGCAGCGTGCCGCGTGGCTCCGGCCGCCGGCTGCCCTTGATGAAGTTGCGGTAGAAGGCCGGCGCGTCGAAGTAGGCCAGCACCGTCATGTCTCCGCGCAGCGCGCCCAGCAGCTCGTCCGCGCCGGACGCGTTGAAGCCCTGCTCCTGCAAGCGCTGGAGCGTGCGCTCGCGACGCTCCGAGCCGGGCGCTCCGAAGACGAGCTTCGCCAGCTCCTCGGGCGGAATGGACACCATGAGCGCGGCGATGGGGCCCGCGGGCGCCTTGCCCAGCAGCG
>NZ_DASVWK010000058.1:0-5359 GCF_036389735.1 Archangium sp.
CGAGGCCGGAGCGTGTCCTCTGGCCGAGGGTCGAGGAGCTCATCGAGGGGGCCACAGCCGGAGGACGACACGGCGAACAGCAGCGCCGCCAGCAGGACACTCGTCCCGCCGGGCCACGTGCCCGCTCGCGCTCTGTCGACCCCGACTCTCATGCGCCTCGTCCGGTGCTACTCGATGACCAGCGAATCCGACACTGTGTTACATCGACTGTCGGGAAGCGCAATTCTTCGGCCCGTGGAGTCCCCCGCTCCGTGCCGCCCCCGCTACCCTCCGCGGCCTTCCGCTACACCCCGAACCCGGAGAGTACGAGCATGGACATCAAGGCAGCGGTGGCGTTCGAACCCGGCAAGCCCCTGCGCATCGAGACGGTGCAACTCGAAGGGCCCAAGGCTGGCGAGGTGCTCGTCGAATTGAAGGCCACGGGCATCTGCCACACCGACGCGTACACCCTGTCCGGCAAGGACCCCGAAGGCCTCTTTCCCTCCATCCTCGGCCACGAGGGCGCGGGCGTGGTGGTGGACGTCGGCCCCGGTGTCACCTCACTCAAGAAGGGCGACCACGTCATCCCGCTCTACACGCCCGAGTGCCGCCAGTGTAAGTCCTGCCTGTCGCGCAAGACGAACCTCTGCACCGCCATCCGCGCCACGCAGGGCAAGGGCCTCATGCCCGATGGCACCAGCCGCTTCCGGCTCGGCAAGGACCCCATCCACCACTACATGGGCACGTCCACCTTCGCGAGCCACACGGTGCTCCCGGAGATCGCCCTGGCGAAGATTCGCGAGGACGCCCCCTTCGACAAGGTCTGCTACATCGGCTGCGGCGTCACCACGGGCGTGGGCGCCGTCGTCTACACCGCGAAGGTGGAGGCCGGCAGCCGCGTGGTCGTCTTCGGCCTGGGCGGCATCGGCCTCAACGTGGTGCAGGCCTGCCGCATGGTGGGCGCGGATCAGATCGTCGGCGTCGACCTCAATCCCTCCCGACGCGCCATCGCCGAGAAGTTCGGCCTCACCCACTTCGTCAACCCGAGCGAGGTGGGCGCGGACCTGGTGCCCTACCTCGTCAACCTCACCCAGGGCGGCGCCGACTACAGCTTCGAGTGCATCGGCAACGTGAACACCATGCGCCAGGCGCTCGAGTGCTGCCACCGGGGCTGGGGCGAGAGCATCGTCATCGGCGTCGCCGCCGCCGGAGAGGAGATCCGCACCCGTCCCTTCCAGCTCGTCACCGGGCGCGTGTGGAAGGGCAGTGCCTTCGGTGGCGCCCGCGGCCGCACCGACGTGCCCCGCATCGTCGACTGGTACATGGAGGGGAAGATCCAGGTCGACCCGCTCGTCACCCACACCCTCCCCCTCGAGCGCATCAACGAGGGCTTCGACCTGATGCACCGGGGCGAGTCCATCCGCACCGTGGTGAGGTACTCCTGATGGTCGCGTCGCCCCGGCTCGTCTCCGAGCACCGCTGCTTCGGCGGCACCGTCGCCTACTACCGCCATGACTCGCGGGTGTGTGGCGGCGAGATGCGCTTCTCCGTCTACCTCCCGCCCCAGGCCCAATCCGGCAAGGTGCCCGTCCTCTATTACCTCTCGGGCCTCACCTGCACCGAGGAGACCTTCCAGATCAAGGCCGGCGCGCATCGGCTCGCCGCCGAGCTGGGGCTGATGCTCGTCGTCCCCGACACCAGCCCACGCGACACCGGCATTCCGAATGAGAGCGCCGACTGGGAGGTAGGCACCGCCGCCGGCTTCTATGTGGACGCCACCCAGGCGCCCTGGGCCTCGCGCTTCCGCATGTTCAGCTACGTCACCGGTGAGCTGCCCGAGCTCGTGGGCGGGAGCTTCCCCGCTCGCATGGACCGCGAGGGCATCTTCGGCCACTCCATGGGCGGGCATGGCGCCCTCGTCTGCGCCCTGCGCCAGCCGGGCCGCTACCGCTCCGTCTCGGCCTTCTCGCCCATCTCCGCTCCCATACGTGCTCCCTGGGGACAGAAGGCCTTCACCACCTATATAGGTGGCGATACCGAAGCCTGGCGCGCGTGGGATGCCACCGAGCTCATCCGCGCCGCGCGCTCGCCCCTCCCGCCTCTCCTCGTGGACCAGGGCACGCGCGACAAGTTCCTCGGCGAGCAGCTCAAACCCGAACTCCTCCGAGAGGCCTGCGAGCAAGCGGGGCAGCCCCTGACACTCCGTTCCCAGGACGGCTACGACCACGGCTACTATTTCGTCTCGACCTTCATGGCGGACCATCTCCGCCACCACGCCGCCGCTCTAAACGCCTGAAATCGTAGAGGGTGCGTGCCTCCTCGCCGGGCGGGCCTTTCACCGGGCCCCCGTGCGTTCCAGAGGGTGCTGGGAAGGCGACTCAGCGCCCGCTTCAAGGAGGGCTGACAGGGGAGCAGCTCGGGAAGTTGGAAGGGGATCCATTTGTCCGTGCAGCCCAACCGGAACGAAAGGCCCGAGCTTGAAGCGTTTGCTGAAACTTGCCCCCTTCGCGCTGCTGCTGCCCACCCTGGCTTCCGCTTCTGTCGTGTGGAAGGGGGACTTCGAGACCGGCAACCTCTCGCAGTGGGACCGCGAGCAGAGTGTCTCCTCGAGCCGTCTCCAGGTGGTCAGCGCGTCCGTGCGAGAGGGTCGCTACGCGCTGAAGACCATCGTCCGACAGGGCGATGATCCCATCAACGCCAGCGGCAACCGCAACGAACTGCTCTACTTGAGCCGTGAGGCGACTGGCTCCGAGTACTTCTACAAGTGGAGCACCCTCTTCCCCAGCAGCTTTCCCCGCTCGTCGAAGTGGCAGATCTTCACCCAGTGGCACCACGACGGTAACGGTGGCTCCCCGCCGCTCGAGTTCTATGTCGTCAATGACGAGCTGCTCCTACGCGCGGGTGGCAGCAACGGGAAGATCGTCTACCGCGCTCCGCTCCGGCGAGAGCACTGGAATGACTTCGTCCTGCACGTGAAGTGGTCGCCCGACCCGCGCGTCGGCTTCCTCGAGCTGTACCACAACGGCAAGCTCGCCCTGCCCCTGACGAAGGTGGCCACCCAGTACTCGGGCCAGCGCAACTACCTCAAGCTCGGCCTCTACCGTGACGAGTCCATCGCCCCGGAGGGAGTCGTCCTCCACGACGGCTTCACCATGGCCACGAAGCTGGAGGACGTCATGCCTCCCGTTGTCGCCGCGCCGGCTCCCGTGACCAACCCCGCCCCCAGCCACCCCGCTCCCGTGACGAGGCCCGGTGAGGGCTCCGCTTCCGAGCAGCCCTCGCCCATCGCCCAGGTCCCCTCGAGCTCCGACGAGGCCACCCCGGGCTCCGGCGGCATCGTCCCGGATGACCCGATGCTCGGCACGGGCATGGTCCCCGCCGCGAGCTGCGGGGCCTCCTCCACCGGTGGCACGCCCCTGCTCGTCGTCGTCGCGCTCGCCCTGGTCGCGATGCTCGGCCGGCGCAAGCAGGCTCCCGCCTACGCGCGTGCGCGCCGCTCGCGCTCACCTCGGCGCTGAAGACCGTGGTGGGGTACTGAATACCCCGCCACGCCATGGCTCCCCCGCCATTGAAGCGGGCGTGAGGCCGGATGAAGATCCGGCCGCCGGGGGAGCCCCCCATGTCCCTCCGGCGCCCCGCCGCCTTCCGAGCGCGGCGTCTCCCCCTTCCGCGGTGCCGAGCGACATGAAGCCTCTGTCGGTGGTCCGGAGCGAGCCAGGTTCCACTTTCGTGGACATCCTGCGGAGGAGGGCCCATGAGCAGCCCTCACGCCGCGTCTTCACCCTGCTCGAGGACGGTGAGACGGAGTCCCTCCACCTGGACTTCGCCGGGTTGGAGCTGCGAGCCCGGGCCATCGCCGCCACGCTCCAGCGGCACGCCGCTCCCGGGGAGCGCGCCCTGCTCCTCTACCCCTTCGGGCTGGACTACATCGCCGCCTTCTTCGGGGCGCTGTACGCCGGCGTCGTGGCCGTGCCGGTGTATCCGCCGGACCCCTCCCGCCTGAACCGGACGCTGCCGCGCCTGCGCGCCATCGCCCAGGACTCCCGCGCCACGTTGGTGCTCACCACCGGCCCCATCCGCGAGCTCGTGGACGGGTTCGCCCATCAAGCACCGGAACTCGCCGCGCTGCGCTGGGTGGCCACCGACGCCCTGGTTCCCGACATCGAGCGGGAGTGGCGGCCTCCCGAGATGACGCCGGACTCGCTCGCCTTCCTCCAGTACACGTCCGGCTCCACCGCCGTCCCCAAGGGCGTGCGGCTCACCCACGGCAACCTGCTCCACAACTCCGCCATCATCCAGCGGGCCTTCGGCGGCACGGAGGAGTCCGTCGGCGTGAGCTGGCTGCCGCTGTACCACGACATGGGGCTCATCGGCTGCGTGCTCCAGCCCGTGTACACCGGCTTCCCCATCGTCCTGCTGCCTCCCGAAACCTTCCTTCAGAAGCCGCTGCGCTGGCTCCAGGCCATCTCCCGCTACCGAGGCACCCACAGCGGCGGGCCCAACTTCGCCTTCGACCTGTGCGTGCGCAAGGTGACGGCGGAGCAGCGTGAGTCGCTCGACTTGAGCTCGTGGCGCTATGCCTTCAACGCCGCCGAGCCCGTGCGCGCCGACACGCTGGAGCGATTCACGCGCCACTTCGCCCCCAGTGGCTTCCGTCCGGACGCGCCGCGTCCCCTGTACGGGCTGGCCGAGGCCACGCTGATGGTGACGGGCGGTTTGCCGGGCTCCCGCAGGACGGTGCGCACGGTGGACGGCGCCGCGCTGGGCTCATGGAGGGTCGCCGAGCTGCCCGAGGGGGCTCCGGGCTCGCGACGTCTGGTGGGCCTGGGCGGCCCGTGGCTGGAGCAGCAGGTCGTCATCGTGGACCCCGTCACGCACACCCGCTGCGCCCCGGACCGGGTGGGGGAAATCTGGCTCTCCGGCCCCAGCGTGGCCCAGGGCTACTGGAACCGTCCCGAGGAGACCGAGCACACCTTCCGCGCCCTGCGTGCCGACACCGGCGATGGCCCCTACCTGCGCACCGGAGACCTCGGCTTCCTCCACGAGGGCGAGCTGTTCTTCGCCGGCCGCATCAAGGACCTCATCATCATCCGGGGCCGCAACCACTACCCCCAGGACCTCGAGCGCACCGTCGAGGAGAGCCACCCCGCGCTGCGCCCCGGCTGCGGAGCCGCCTTCTCCATCGACTCTGGCCAGGAAGAGCGGCTCGTCGTCGTCCAGGAGGTCCAGCGCGGCCGCGAGGGTGACAACCTCGAGGACATCACCCACGCCGCCCGGCAGTCCGTGGCCGCCACCCATGGCATCCACCTGGACACGCTGGTGCTGGTGCGCCCCGGCACCATGTCCAAGACGTCCAGCGGCAAGATTCAGCGCAACGCCT
>NZ_DASVWK010000059.1:0-2157 GCF_036389735.1 Archangium sp.
GTGCCCTGGCCGGGCGCGCTCTCCAGCTCGATACGGCCTCCGTGGTTGCGGACAATCTGGGCCACCACCGTCAGCCCCAGTCCCGTGCCCTGGCCGCGCTTCTTCGTGGTGAAGAAGGGGTCGAAGACGCGGTTGAGGCTCTCGGACGGAATGCCGCACCCGTCGTCGCGCACCGTCACCCGCACCCCGCTCCACGCCCCCGGCTCGCCCGGCGCCTCCACGTGGGCGGCGATGCGCACCGAGCCCCCGGGCTCGCACGCGTCACACGCGTTGAGGGCCAGGTTGAGCACCACCTGCTGGAGCTGGTCCGGGTCCGCCGACAGCGCCGGCATCGGCTCGGGCACCTCCACCTCCACCTTCACCTTGCGCCGCTCCGCCTCGCCGTGCAGCAGCTCCTGCACGCCTCGCAGCAGCGGCCCCAGCGCCACGCCCCTCACCGCCGCCGGCTGTACCCGCGAGAAGTCCAGCAGCTGGCGGATGGTGCGGCTCACCCGGTCGATCTGCTCGATGATGACCTGCACGCCCGCGCCCTGCGGGTGCTGGGCGCCCAGCTTGCCGAGCACGTACTCGGCGCGGCCGCGCACCACGCCCAGCGGGGTGCCAATCTCGTGGGCGATTCCCGCGGCGAGCATGCCCACGGTGGCCAGCTTCTCGGCGCGCACCAGCTGCGACTCGAGCGCGTGGACGTTGCTCAAATCCTCCACCACCAGCAGCACGCGCACCTCGGGGTCGTGCCGCTCCAGGGGCACGGCGTGGAGGCGGTACTCGCCCTCCTCGCCGAAGAGGGGCAGCGGCTCGCCGTGCAGGCTGAGGACGCGCTCGGAGGAGCACGCGCCCTCCACGAGGGAGGCGAGCCGGTCCACCACGGCGGCGGGCGCATGGGGGAAGGCCTCGGGGAGCGAGGCGCCCACGGCGGTGGGAGGCAGGCGCGCGCGCAGGGCCTGGTTGACGGCGGTGATGCGGCCAGAGGAGGAGAGCGCGAGGACGCCGGAGGGGATGTTGTCGAGAATCTTCTGCGTCTTCTCGTGCAGGTGGGCCAGCCGGTCCGCGTGGCGGCGGCTTTCCTGGAGCGCGACGGCACGGCGCGAGGCGATGACGACATAGGCGCCGAAGACGGCGAGGAAGAAGGTGACCAGCGAGGCGCCCAGCGCCACCCGGAGGATGACGCCGCGCTCGTGGGCGCGCAGCTCCCGGGTGGTGGCGAGCGTGGCCACGGACCAGTGGGCGCCGCCGCGCATGCGGATGGGTGTATAGGCGGCGATGGCGTCCGCGGCGCCCAGGCCCAGCCGTGCCGCCTCGCCCTCGGACAGGCGGACCGCGCCGCGCTCGCCCGAGCGCATGCGCTGCACCAGCGTCGCGAAGGCCGGGACGCTGCCGGCCTCGGCGTCCAGCCGCTTGTGCCAGTCGACGAGGGTGTCATCACTCAAGGGGGTGGGCACGCCGCGCGCACCGAGCAACAGCAGCCGCACCTCCGGCTGGGTGGAGATGAGCCGCAGGGGCGCGAAGAAGGGCTCGGTATCCACCAGCACCGCCAGTGCGCCGCCGGGCCCATCCTCGGAGGGGGCATACGAGGTGGCGAAGACACGGAACCAGCCGCCGGGGATGGCGGCCACGGGCGACGAGGAGAGGATGTCCCCGGGCGGCCGGGCGAGCGCCTCGCGGGCCGTCTCCATCAAGATGGTGCCGACGGCTCCCCGTGTGACGGCCGGGCCGGCGCGCCGGTCCATGATGGAGAAGCGCTGTGCTCCCTCCCGGTCCATGACGGCGATGGCCTTGTACTGCCCCACCACCTCCAGCAGGGCGAGCAGCTCTCGTCGGTGTTCGGTGACGGAACCGGGCCGGGA
Organism: Archangium sp.; assembly: GCF_036389735.1. Classification (GTDB taxonomy): domain Bacteria; phylum Myxococcota; class Myxococcia; order Myxococcales; family Myxococcaceae; genus Archangium. The sequence goes on from NZ_DASVWK010000059.1 coordinate 1,845, forward strand.
GAGCAGCTCGCCAGCGAAGCGCAGGTCATCGGCGGCGTCATCGAGCGCGTCGGATACCTCGCGCGCCGCGGCCTCCACCTGCGCCTGCCGGTCCGAGGCGAACTGGTCCACCAGCGCCGCACGGTCCCGGCGGATGAAATACACGACGCCCGTCACCACGCTCGCGAGCGCGATGCACAGCAGGAGCACGGAGGCGAGGGCCTTGCGGTTCATGGGGGCGGACGGGTCAGTCTACCCCGCCCCCCGGGGGCCGGCGGGACGGGATTCATCGCCCGGATGACGGACGACCTGCCGGCCGCGCGCCGCGCCAGGT
>NZ_DASVWK010000060.1:0-18437 GCF_036389735.1 Archangium sp.
GCACAGCCCCGTCCAGCCGAGCACCAGCAGCACGATGAGCCGGAAGCCCCGCACCGCCCCCGGGCGCAGGAGCGACCAGGGCCGGGTGCCCGCGCGCAGGGCCCGGGCCTGCCCATCCAGGTCCGTGGCCACGAAGATGCCGGTGAGGGACAGGTGGAGGCACCCGAGGATGCTCACCGCCACGGTCATGTTCGTGTCCTGCTCCTCCTTCAGCCACAGCAGCATGAGCAGGCCTGCGGAGAGCAGCGTCTGGAGGACGAGCGCCAGCCGGGGGCCGCGGGAGTAGTTCTCCGTGGAGAGAGACAGGCGCGCGGCGGCCGTCTCGAAGAGCAGCCACCCATAGGTGAGCATCGCCCACAGGAAGCAGGTGGCGAAGGTGAGCAACTCCCGCTCGCGCACGAGGAAGCGGTAGCCCTGCTCGCCGAGGATGAAGGCCGCGGCGAGGCCGTACAGCAGCGCCAGGACGAGCACGCCGAGCAGGAGGAGGTGCACGAAGGCGCGCCCCATGCGTCCCTCGGCGAGCGTGGCCGCGCACACCGCCACCAGGGTGAGGAAGACGAGCCAGGAGGCGCCCAGCCCGAGAATCACGAGGATGGTCGGCAGGTCGATGCCGTTGAGGTAGTAGCTGAAGAGGAGGAAGGGCCCCACGGCGGAGGCGTAGAGGCCCGCCTGCACCAGGAAGGAGGCCACCTTGCCGCGCAGGATGCGGCGGGGCCCCAGGCCGGTGAGGATGAGCAGCACCCACGTCTCGTCCTCGCGCTCGCGGGCCAGGGAGCGGTAGGCGCTGTAGGGGATGATGAAGAAGTGCACCATGCCCAGGCAGACGAAGAAGGCGAGGAAGAAGCCCCGCCCGTGGGTGGTGAGGCCGCCGTCGTCGCGCACGTTGGCGTAGGCCACCATGGAGATGATGAGGCAGGACAGCAGCATCAGCCCGAAGCTCGCCCAGAAGACGCGGGAGCGCAGCCCCTGGCGGACCTCCTTCACCACCAGCGGGTTGAGCCTGTCTCCCAGTCGCTCCAGCGTCGCGCTCACGCCACCCTCCCCTTCGTCACGTGCATGAAGGCATCCTCGAGGTTCCGCTCCCGGTGGCTGAAGGCGCACACGGGTACGCCCGCCCCCACCAGCGCCGCCAGCACCCGCGCCGCCGACTCGTCCACCCAGCCGCCAGCCGATGTGCCTTGCTCGTGCTCCAACCGCACGCGCAGCGCGTCGCCCTCGCGCGCCACCTGCTTCACCCGGGGCTGCTCCAGCAGCAGCCGCTCGGCGCGCGCCCACACCGCCTCGCCCTCCTCGCCCGGGAAGAGGCGCACCGTCAGCTCCGCCGCCGCCGCCCCACTGGCCTGCGCGAGGATGTCCGCCACCTTGCCCGTGGCCAGCAGCTGGCCCTGCTCGATGATGGCGCAGGTGTCACAGATTTCCGCCAGCTCGGTGAGGATGTGGCTGGAGATGAGCACCGCCTTGCCCTGGTCCGCGAGCGCGCGCAGCAGCTCGCGCAATTCAATCCGGGCGCGCGGATCCAACCCATCCGCCGGCTCGTCGAGGATGAGCAGCTTGGGGTCATGCAGCAGCGTGCGGCCCAGGGCCACGCGCTGCTTCATGCCCTTGGAGAGCGCGCTGGTGAGCTTGTCGGCCAGGGGGCCCAGGCCGGTGAACTCCATCACCGACTCCACGCGCCGCGAGCGCTCGCGACCCGGAAGGCCATAGGCGCGTGCGAAGAAGTCGAGGAACTCGAGGACGGTGATGTCGTCGTAGGTGCCGTAGCGGTCCGGCATGTAGCCGATGAGCGGCCGGACCTTGTCCGGAGCGTCCACCAGCGAGTGCCCGTCCATCGTCACCTGGCCCGCGGTAGGCGCGTCCAGGGTGGCCAGTATCCGCATGGTGGTGCTCTTGCCGGCGCCGTTGGGGCCGATGAAGCCGAGGATGGTGCCGGCTTCCAGCTCGAAGGACACGTCATCCACCGCGCGCAGGGACCCGTAGTCGCGCCGCAACCCCTTCACCTCCAGCAGGCTCATGGTCCGTCCACCCTTCCGACGACGAAGTGCAGGCCCTCGTGCAGCTCCACCGGGAGCGCCGCCGTGGGCATCATCCCCGGGCCCTCCAGCCTCGCCATGAAGCCGCCCTCCGGCAGGGGCCCGGAGAGCGTGTCCCAGGGCATGCGGGAGAAGCGGCCCTCGACGCCAGCGGGGAAACCCCTCACCTCCGCGAGGGACTTGCGCGGGGCTGAGGACTCCACTGGCGTGGCCAGGCCCTCGGCGCCCTCGGCGAGCGCCGGCAGCGTCCACACCTGGTCACCGAACCGCACGGAGCCCTCCACGAGCCGGGCGCCGAGCGCGTTGCGTACCCGTAGCGACTGGCCCTCACGCCGCACGGTGAGCCGGGCGCGCGTGGGCACCACCGCCACCTCGCCCCACTCACGGTAGGTGCGCGAGGGGAGGAAGCCGGCCCCCACCACCATGCCATTCGTCCAGTCGGCCTCCATGGCGTACGCGTCCCAGTCCACATCCGGCCCGAGGAGCGCGCCCAGCGTGGGCAGCCGCACGCCCTCCGGCTCCAGGTTGGCGTAGTAGGCGTTGAGGCCCACCGTGAGCGCCCGGTCCCGGGCCCTGTCCAACAGGGTGACGCCGTAGCGAGCGGCGTGGAGGGAGAAGCCCTCCACGAGCACCGACCAGGCGACGATGGCCAGACACGTGACGAGCGCCACGGACGGCACGGCGATGAGCACCGCCACCGGGCCCTTGCGCCGGGCCAGGGCGAGGCCCCCGGGCCCCACCGCCAGCACGAAGAGGGTGATGAGGAGCAGGAAGCGGCCCACCGGCGCCTGGACTCCGGGCAGCAGCGGCTGCGCGCCGTCGTTCAATATCCGCCCACCGCGCTGCCAGCTCGGCGGCGGCCCGATGGGCGAGACGATGCCCACGGGGTTCTCGTCCGCGCCCTCCTTCCGGATCGTGTCCGAGAGCAAACCCGCGCCACACTCCTTCGCCGCGTCGCACAGCCGCACCCGGCCAAAGCCGTAGGGGTGGTCCCCCGGGGTGGTGCCGGTGAGCAGGGGCAGGCGCTCGCCCACGTCACGCGGCGGGCGCAGGAGCGACAGGTGGCCCCCGGTGGCGGCATAGGCCTCGAGCGCGCTCCACGCATCCGCCGGGAGGGCGGTGACGTCGCTGGCCACCACCACCCCGGCATGGCCCACGTAGGCGGCGAGCTCGCGCGGTGCGTTCTCCGGGGTGATGAGGCGGACCGACAGCGTCGGGTCCTTCTCCACGCGGGGCAGGTCGGTGCCCGCGTGGAAGGCGCTCTCCGAGCCCAGCACCAGCACCGCCGCGCCCGCGGCATCCACCGAGTAGAAGGTGAAGGGCGCGGTGGCGAAATCCTGACCGCGCAGGCTCACCCTGCCGCCGCGTGAGGAGATGGGCACGGGCAGCCAGGCCACGAGCCGCTGGCGCGGGCCCACCTCCACCTCCCGGGTGGCGGTTGCGGAGCGGTTCGCCCCGTGGGACTCGACGTCGATGCGCACGACGCGAGGGGTGGGGCCCGTGTTGTGAAGCGACACCTCCACCGGAATGTAGCCGCGCGAGGGGCGCAGCACGCCGGTGGTCAACGAGGCCCGCAGCTCTCCCTCGGTGAGCATGTTCAGGGTCTGGCCCTGCGACAGCTGGTAGCCCGGAACCGATGGCTCCTCATTGGCTTCCACCACCGTGCTCGCCCCCACGGGGCCCGCGCACAGCAGGAGGGCGAGGAGGGCGAGGCGCTCACGCACGCGGCACCTCGGGGATGGCCTGGAGCAGGGCGCGCACGACGTCCTGGGTGCCCACCTTCTCCAGCGAGGCCTCGTAGGCGAGCACCAGCCGGTGGTTGAGGACGGCGGGCGCGGAGGCCACCACCTCGTCGAAACCGACGTTGGGCTTGCCCCGCATCAACGCGAGCGCCCGTCCGGCCGCGGCCAGCGCGAGCGCCGCGCGGGGGCTGGCGCCGTAGCGCACGAGGCGACGCACCGGCTCGGGAGCGCCCGGGCTGCGCGGGTCGCTCGCCTCCACCAGCCGGCCGATGAAGTCCGCCACCGGCACGGGCAGGTGCACCCGGTCCACGGCGGCGAAGAGGGCCTCGAGGCTCCCGGCGTCCAGCACCGCGGGCAGCGCCGGGGGCGTGCCGCGCACGCGTGAGGTGAGGAGGGTGCTGAGCGTCTTGGCGCCCACGGGGGGCACCTGGACGCGGAAGAGGAAGCGGTCGAGCTGCGCCTCGGGCAGGGGGTAGGTGCCCTCCAGCTCGATGGGATTCTGGGTGGCGAGCACGAAGAAGGGGTCGGGCAGGGAGCGCGTCTGGCCGAGCACCGTCACGCTGCGCTCCTGCATGGCCTCCAACAGCGCGGACTGCGTCTTGGGGCTGGAGCGGTTGATTTCGTCCGCGAGCACCACGTGGGCGAAGAGGGGGCCCTCGCGGAAGGTGAAGTCGCGGCGGCCCTCGCCCTCCAGCACGTAGGTGCCGGTGATGTCGCCGGGCAGCAGGTCCGGGGTGAACTGGATGCGGCGGAAGGGCAGCCCCAGGAGTCGCGCGAGCGCCTTGCACAGCTCCGTCTTGCCGAGGCCCGGCAGGCCCTCCAGCAGCACGTGGCCTCGCGCGAGCACCGCCACCACCACCTGCTCCACCACGTGCGTCTGGTCGAGCAGCACCTGGTTCAGCCCCTTCTGCAGCTGCGCCACCCGCTCCACCGCTCCCTGCACCTCGGCGGGGCTCAACAGTTCCGACACGGCCGACTCCTCTTCTAGGGTTCCCCCCCGAAATACCGCTTCACCAGCTCCCGGTTGCGGGGCAGCAGCGGCCCGGACACGTGTCCCGCCTGGGCGTCCCCCTGGGCGCTCGTCCCCTGCCCGCCGCCCCCACCGGCTCCGCCCTCCTGCTTCCGAGGGTCCGCGCTCCGCAGGCCCCACAGGCCCTGGGCCTCGCCGCCCTGGCCCTGGGGCAGCGGCTTGAAGGCGAGCCGCTCCGGGTCCATCTCCGCCTTCTCGCCGAAGACGAGCGGCTGGCTCTCCCCGCCCCGTCCCGCTCCGGCGCCCGGCTTCGTCTGACGGCTCGCGTGGCCACCCTGCTGGCCCTGGCCCTGGCCCTGGCCGTCTCCGGGCCGCGAGCCGTTGCGCCCGGCCCCCTGGCCGAAGCGCTGCTCCAGCTCGCGCTGGCGCCGCTCGAGTGTCTCGCGCAGGTTGGCCACCTCGTCGCGAGAACCCGGGGTACGGCTGGCGCCCGCCTTCGCCTGGGCCGAGCCGGTGCCACCGTCTCCCGCCCCCGCGCTCCCGTTGCCGGAGGCGGACGTCCCGTCGTCACCCCGCTGGGATGGGGGGGCGTTGTCATGGCCCAGCGCCATCAGCGCGCGCTCGAGGGCCTCGCGCTCCCGGGCGGCGGCCTCGGCTCCGGCGGCGGCATCCAGCGACTCCTCCAGGTCCCTCGCCGCCTCGGAGGCGGAGGCCAGCTCGGCGGCGGCCTTCGCGGCGCGGGCCTCGAGTGACTGCTCCAGGCTGTCGGCGGCCTCCCAGTCGGCGGCGTCGAAGCGGCCCTCGGCCACCTCCTCGGCCAGCCGGCGCAGCTCCTCGTCGACGGGGGTGCCCAGCGGCTCCTCGCGGGCGAGCGCCTCGGCCTTGGCCTGCACGGAGGCGACCCTCGCCGCGGCGGCCGCGTTGGCCGGGCGGGCCTCGCGCGCGGGCAGCGGCAGGAGGAAGCCCACCCCGAGGAAGACGAGCGCCGCGAGCAACGCCCCCGCCGGGCGCCTCCATGGCACCGGGGGCGGCCGCACCGCGCGGGCGTACTGGTTGGCGGAGAGCTCCCACTCGCCCACGGGCCGCTCCAGGCGGGTGAGGAGCAGCCCGCCCGCGCCGGCCGAGCGATCCGCGAGCACGGCCGCCTGCGTCAGGGAGACGTGGCGGGCCCGGGCCCGGAGCAACCACCACGCGCCCGCGGCGAGCAGCGGCACGGGGAGCACCCAGGGGGCGGCCTCACGCAACAGCAACCGCGCGAGCACGCAACCGGTGGCGGCGGCCCACACGGGAGCCACGCCCGTCTCCGCCCAGACGAGCGCATTGAGACGCCGCTGCACGCGCCGGACGGGCGCGAGGATGAGGGCCTGCAGACGGCGTTCATCACTGGCGGGCATGGGCGCTCCGAGTCTACCTCACCAGGCGATGCCGTAGTCCTCGCCGTGGTGGCTGGAGCCGCCCCAGAAGGTGCCGTGCTCGCGGTCGAAGAAGATGGCGTTGATGGGGCCGGAGGTGCGCTCCTCGAAGGAGAGCTCGTAGCCCATGCGCTTGAGCTCGGAGCGGACCCAGGGGGGCACGTCCTGGCTGAGCAGCACCTTGCCCGGCTTGTTCTCGTGCTTGCCGAAGGAGGCGCGCATCTGGAAGCTGTTGATGTTGGCCGCCTCGCTGGCCTCCTGCACGTTCATCCCGAACTCCACCACGTTGAGGAAGAACTGGAGCAGGTTCTGGTCCTGGCTGTCCCCGCCCTGCACGGCGAAGGAGAGGAAGGGCTTGCCGCCCTTGAGGGCGAGGCTGGGCGTGAGCGTGACGCGGGGCCGCTTGCCGGGCTCCAGCACGTTGTAGGGGCCCTCGGAGGCCTCCAGCACGAAGCTCTGCATGCGCTGGCTCAGTCCGACGCCGGTGCGCCCGGCGATGACGGCGGGAATCCACCCTCCGCTGGGGGTGATGGAGACGACCCACCCTTCCGCGTCCGCGGCCTGCACCGAGGTGGTGCCCGCGTAGAAGGTCCGCTCGTAGTCGCGCTGGGCCTGCGCGGTGTCGGCCACCTTCTTCTCGGGGGCCTGAGGGTTCCACTGCTCCAGCATCGGCAGGAAGGGGTTCGTCTCTCCCTGGAAGGGGTACGGGTCACCCGGCACCACCCCCGGGTCGTTCTTCTCCCAGTTGATGAGCTTGGCCCGCGCCTTCGCGTAGTCCTTGGAGAGCAGTCCACGCACGGGCTCGGCGGGGGGGAAGTACGGGTCGCCGTAGTAGAAGTCGCGGTCGGCGAAGGACAGGTTCATCGCCTGGTAGAGGGCGTGGATGTAGCGCGAGCTGTTGTAGCCCATGGACTTCACGTCCACCGTCTCCAGGATGTTGAGCGCCTGGAGCAGCACCGGGCTCTGCGTCCACGTGGTGAGCTTGTAGACCTCGATGCCCTTGTAGTCCGTCTTGAGGGGCTCCTCGATGCGCACCTTCCAGCGCGCCAGGTCCTCCAGGGTGATGAGCCCACCCTCCTCCTTCACGGCGCGCACGAACTCCTGGGCGATGTCGCCCTTGTAGAAGCGGTCGTAAGCGGCCTGGATGGCCTCCTTGCGGCTCTTGCCCCGCTTGAGCGCCAGGCGCTCGGCCTCCACGAGCTTCTTCAGCATGGCGGCGAGGTCCGGCTGGCGGAACACCTCGCCGGCCGCGGGGGCCTCGCGCTGCTGACCGGGGTGGGTGAGGAACACCTCGCGCGAGTAGCGCCACTCCTTGAGGCGCTTCTTGTTCTTCTCGATGGAGTTGGCCGCCTGGGCCTCGATGGGGTAGCCCTCCTCGGCCATCTGGATGGCGGGGGCGAGCACGTCGGCGAGCGAGAGCTTCCCGTACTCGGCGAGCATCACCAGGAGGCCGCCGGGGGTGCCGGGCGTCACGGCGGCGAGGGGGCCGAACTCGGGCGGGTACTGCATGCCCTTGCCCTTGAAGAAGTCCACGGTGGCGCCGGTGGGGGCCACGCCGAGCGCGTTGATGCCCACGACCTTGCCGGCGCGCGGATCATAGATGAGGGCCTGCGTCTCGCCGCCCCAGCTCAGCACGTCCCACATGGTGGCGGTGGCGGCGAGCATGGCGCACGAGGCGTCCACGGCGTTGCCGCCCTTCTGGAACATCATCGCCCCGGCGGTGGCGGCGAGCGGCTTGCCGGTGATGGCCACCCAGTGCTTGCCATGGAGCACGGGCTTGGCGGTCTGTTGGGCCTGGGCCCCGAGGGAGAGGAAGAGAACCAACGCGAGCAGCGGATTGCGCATGAGCCCGCCAGCCTAGGACACCGCGCGTCAGGATTCACGGCGGGCGCCGTCTCTTCTTGATGACGAGGGCCCTGGCACCTCTCGGGGTGCCAGGGCCCGCGCGAAGCTCCCAGGGGTGTGGGCCTAATACGGCTGCTGCTCGCCCTGGCTGCCCAGGTCCTGGCTGCCGCCCGTGCCCTGGCCGCTGCTCGTCACGTCCACGCGCAGCGCCGTCGGCTCACCGCCCATGTCCTGGTACGAGGCGCGCACCTGGCTGCCCTCGGAGATGTCCGCGACCGAGCCCTGACGCCCGTTCACCAGCACCTGCGTCTGCTCGTTGACCTGGAGGCGGATCTGCGGCTGCCCCGGCCCACCGGCACTGCTCAACAGAATCTCGTCCGGGCTGGCGCTCACCACCCGGCCCGTCACCAGCTGCTGCTGCTGGGGCTGGGCCTGCGCCGCCTGCTGTCCCTGCTGCGCCATCTGCTGCTGCTGCTGGGCGGCCTGCTGCTGGGCCTCGGCCATCTGCCGCTGCTGCTGGCGCTGGGCCTCGAGGGCCTGCTGCTGAGACTGCTGCACCTCGGTCTGGGCCTCCTGCGCCTGATTGCTGGCCTGCTGCTGGGCCCCCTGGGCCTCCTGGAACTCCCGCTGGGCCTTGGCCTCGGCCTCCTGGAGTTCCTGGCGGGCCTTGTCCACGTCCTGGCGCGCGTCGGCCACCTGCCCCTGCTCATCCCGCGCCTTCTCCTGCGCCTGCCTGGCCTTGTCCAGGGCCTGCTCCGAGCGCTCCTGCGCCGTCTCCACCTGGGCGCGCGCCTCTCCCTGGACGTTCTGCTGCTCCTGCTGCCCCTGCTGCTTGCAGCCAGCGGTGACTAGCAACGCGGCCACACCTGCGGACAACCACCACGAGCCCCGGGTCATGAACCCCTCCTGTCGAATGAGTGACAGGCGAAAGATGGGACCCATCCGCCGGGCGCCAACCCGAGGTGCCCGCGGGGGCGGCTTCTCCGGCTGCTCGTCCCCCGGCCGTCACGGAAGGACCGCCACGCGAAAATTGCCGCTTCACCGGAAAGGAGGCCCGAGCATACACCGTTTCGCGTTCAATGGGAGACGTTGACTGTAGGCCCCTCCCCCACAGACGATCAGTCCCCAACGGCAGCCCGTGACAGGGGGGCCGCTCCATCCGCCATACAGAGGTGAAGTGCGAATGACGCTGAAACAAGCGTTGATCTCGGGGTGCGCACTCGCGCTCCTTTCCGTCGAAGCCAGGGCGCAGGATCAGGCCCCCGCGGCGCAGCCCGCCGCGCCACAACCCGCCGCGCCGCGGCAGCCGGCCGAGAGCACGGGCCGGACGGTGTCCGGCAAGGTGCTGGACGCGCTCACCAATGATGGCCTGCCGCTCACGCGCGTCATCATCAAGGGCACCACCCAGGGCGTGGAGACCGAGCTCGACGGCACCTTCAGCCTGGAAATCCCCAAGGGCCCGGTGACGCTGCTCTTCTCCAGCCAGGACCACAAGGAGCGCGAGGTCACCGTCCCGGCCAACCGTGACACGGTCACGGTTGCGCTGGAGGCCACCTTCGTCGAGGAGATGGTGGTGGTGGGCCGCGCCAGCGAGCTGGCCCGCAAGCACATGGCCAACTCGGTGGCCTCGGTGAACACCGAGGAGCTCAACCGCGCTCCCGCCGCCACGGTGGATCAGGCGCTCCAGGGCAAGGTGGCCGGCGCCAACATCCAGAGCAACTCGGGCGCGCCCGGTGGCGGCATGCAGCTGAAGCTGCGCGGCGTCTCCACCATCTTCGGCTCGAACGCGGTGCTCTATGTCATCGACGGCGTCATCGTCAGCGACGCGGCCATCGCCTCGGGCGTCTACCAGGTGACGGCGTCCACGGGCGGCTCCAATGCCTCGCCCACGCAGGACAACCAGGTCAACCGCATCGCGGACCTCAACCCCAACGACATCGAGAGCATCGAGGTCCTCAAGGGCGCGTCCGCGGCGGCCATCTACGGCTCCAAGGCCAGCAACGGCGTGGTCATCATCACCACCAAGCGGGGCAAGGCCGGCGCTCCCCGGGTGGACGTCACCCAGCGCGTGGGCATGTACACGCTGTCCAACAAGCTGGGCTCGCGGCGCATCACCTCCCTCGAGGAGGCCCAGGAGGTCTTCGGCGCGAAGGCGGCCGACTACTACGTGCCCGGCGTCGCCTACGACCACGAGGCGCAGCTGGCCGGCCGGAGGGACCTGTCCACCGAGACGCTCGCCAGCGTGAGCGGCATGGCCGGAAACACCCGCTACTTCGCCTCGGCCATGGTGAAGGATGACGAGGGCATCATCGCGAACACCGGCTACGAGAAGCAGTCCTTCCGCCTCAACCTGGGGCAGAAGCTGGGCGAGAGCCTGGAGGTGAGCACCACCGCCAACCTCGTCCACTCGAAGAGCGGGCGCGGCCTGACCAACAACGACAACGCCAACGTCACCTACCACATGGTGCTGCCGGGCACCCCCAGCTTCGTCGACCTGCGGGCGAACCGGGATGGCACCTTCCCCAACAACCCCTTCCTCCCCAACGGCTCCAACCCGCTCCAGACGGCGGCCCTGGTGACCAATGACGAGGACGTGTGGCGCATGACGGGCTCGGCGGACGCCACCTGGAGCGTCTACAAGACGGACACGCAGACCTTCAAGGTGCTCGGCAACCTGGGCGTGGACCGCTTCCAGCAGAAGAACACGCTGCTCTTCCCGCCCGAGCTCAACTTCCAGCAGGTGCTGGAGCGGCCGGGCGTGTCGCTCTTCGGCACCAGCGACGTGCTCAACCTCAACACCGGCGTCAACCTGGTGCACAGCTACAAGCCCGCGGGTGGGGGCTTGAGCGCCACCACCTCGGCCGGCTTCCAGTACGAGCAGCGCGGCCAGGACTCGGTGTACATCGCCAGCCAGGGACTCACCGCCGGCCAGCCCAACGTGAGCTCGGGCACCCAGTTGGGCGTGAACCAGCGCCGCCAGCGCGTGAACGACCGCGGCTTCTACGTCCAGGAGGAGGCGCTGCTGCTCGACGAGCACCTCACCGTGGTGGGCGCCCTCCGCGCGGACTCCAGCAGCAACAACGGCGACCCCAACAAGCTGTTCTTCTACCCCAAGCTCGCCACGGCCTACCGGCTCGCGCCCTTCCACCCGGCGATCAACGAGTTCAAGGTGCGTCTGGCCTACGGCGAGACGGGCAACCAGCCCCCCTACGGCGCCAAGTTCACCGGCCTGGGGGTGAACAGCAACATCGAGGGCAACCCGGGCATCGTCGGCACCGGCCTCGCCGGTGACAAGAACATCCGTCCCGAGCGGCAGCGGGAGGTCGAGGCCGGCGTGGACGCGCTGCTCTTCAACGGCAACGCCGTGGTGGAGCTCAGCGTCTACCAGCGCAACCTCAGCGACCTGCTGCTCCAGCGTGGCCTGGCCGGCTCCACCGGCTACACCAGCCTGTTCACCAACGTGGGCGCCCTGCGCAACCGCGGTGTGGAGGCGATGGTCCAGGTCAGCCCGGTGAAGAGCCCCGAGCTGGAGTGGACCTCCACCGCCACCTTCGCCCTCAACCGCAGCACCGTCACCTCGGCGCCCAGGGATCTGCCTCCCGTGGGTGGCTTCGGCACCAGCCTGGGCTCCTTCCGCATCGAGGAGGGCGCCAGCGCCACGCAGATCGTCGGCCGCGTCCCCAAGGCGGACGGCACCTGCTGCGACGTGAAGAAGATCGGCGACACCGAGCCGGACTTCCGCGTGGGCCTGGCCAACACGGTGAAGTACGGCGACTTCGGCCTGTCCTTCCTGCTCGACTGGCAGCAGGGCAGCGACGTCATCAACCTCACCCGCTTCCTCTATGACGCCTCCTACAACTCGGTGGACTACACCGCCGTCAACGGGGGCAAGCAGCGGCAGGAGGAGTGGCTGAGCAACGCGGGCGTGTACGTGGAGGACGCCACGTTCCTCAAGCTGCGCGAGGTCACCGTCACCTACAACCTGCCCGAGCGCTGGGTCACCCGGCTGCCCGCGGTGAAGACGGCCCGCTTGAGCCTCAGCGGTCGCAACCTGCTGACCTTCACCAACTACTCGGGGTTGGATCCCGAGGTGAGCAACTTCGGTAACCAGCCGATTGCCCGCAACATCGACGTGGCCCCCTTCCCGCCCAGCCGCAGCTTCTGGACGTCGCTCGACGTGGGGTTCTAAGGACCATGAGGATTCGAAACATGAAGAAGATGACCAAGGTGGTCCTGGCGCTGTGCGCCACGGCGGGACTCGGTGGGTGCGACCTGTCGGTGCCGGACCTGAACAATCCCAGTGTCGAGTCGCTGGAGAACAGCCCGACGCGCTCGGCCGTGATGAGCGCCTCCACGGGCCTGCTCATCGGCCACCGCACGGGCATGGCCACCCAGAACGGGTATGTGTCCATGTTGGGCATGCTCGGCCGCGAGTCGTACGTGCTGGACGTGGCGGACCCGCGCTACATCAGCGAGATGCTGGCCGGCAACGGGTTGGATCCGGGCAGCCCCGCCTTCGGTGGCAACTTCTGGGTCGCCCCCTACGCCAACATCCGCAACGCCAACACCCTGCTCAACGCGTTGGGCAAGGTGCCGGGCGTGAGCGACACCGAGAAGGAGGCCATCCGGGGCTTCGCCAAGACGATCCAGGCGTTGGACTTCCTGGTCGTCATCAACACCCGGGACACCAACGGCGCGCCCATCGACGTCAACCGTCCGCTCGGCAGCGACCTGGCTCCCCTCGAGAGCAAGGAGGTGGTGCTGGCCCACATCGCCACGCTGCTGGACGAGGCCAAGGCGCACCTGCAGGCCGGCGGGGACACCTTCCCCTTCCCGCTGAGCACCGGGTTCACCGGCTTCGACAAGCCCTCCACCTTCCTCACGTTCAACCGCGCGGTGAAGGCCCGGGTGGACGTGTACCGCGAGGACTGGAACCAGGCGCTGACCGACCTGTCCGAGTCGTTCATCAACGACACCGGCTCGCTCGACACCGGCGTGTACCACGCCTTCGGCACCGGCTCGGGTGACGCGCAGAACCAGCTCAACGACCCCGACCTCTTCGTGCACCCGGCCGTCCTCGCGGACGCGGAGAAGCAGGTGGACGACCCGGCGACGACGGAGAACGAGTCGACGAAGCTGGATGACCGGGTGGTGCGCAAGGTGAAGGCGGCCAAGGAGGAGCGCAAGTGGCAGGACGTCAGCTCCAGCCATGTCTTCGCCCACTACCCGGTGGCCACCTCGGCGCTGCCCATCATCCGCAACGAGGAGCTCATCCTCCTGCGCGCCGAGGCCAACCTCGGGCTGGGCAACACCTCCACGGCCATGGCGGACCTCAACCGCATCCGGGTCCGGTCGGGCAAGCTGGCCGCCCTGCCGGAGAACCTGAGTGCGGACCTCATCGTCGACGAGCTGCTCGAGCAGCGCCGCTACTCGCTGCTCTTCGAGGGCGGGCACCGGTGGATCGACATGCGCCGCTACAACAAGCTGAACGAGCTGCCCTTGGACGCCGCGGGGCATCGCGTCCACGCCGCGTTCCCCATCCCCATCGCCGAGACGGACGCGCGCAAGTAGTCGTGGCGTGACGTGACAAGAAAACGGGCGGGCACCTGCGCAAGGTGCCCGCCCGTCGTGTTTCAGGGCCTCGAATCGGAACGGGCTAGTAGGTGCCCTTCATCGTCACGTTGCTGTACGCGCTGTAGCCGTACGAGCAGGCGTACCAGGTGCCAGCGGCCGGGTTGCTGAGGGTGCAGCTCTCGGTGCTGCCGCCGAGGTACGGGCGGCAGTTGTAGGAGCTGCTGGTGGGCTGCGAGCCGAGCTTCACGTACAGGTCCGCGTCGCCCGTGGTGCCCGACAGGCCGACCTGGTTGAAGACGAGGCTCGTCTTGCCGGTCGGCACGCTCAGCGTCCAGCACTTCCAGCTGCCCGTGGTGCCCGAGTACGCGGCCGTCGCGACGCCGTTGGTCAGCGTGGTGCCGGTGGGCGGGGGAGTGGTGCCGCCACCGTCCGTGGGCGGCGGGGTGTTGCCCGTCGTCGCGCCCTTGGCCACTTCACCCAGGAAGGCCACGCCGAGCTTGGCGAACTTCACCGAGTTGTTCGCGTTGCCGGACGTCACCGAGAGGGTGTCGTTGGCGGTGTGGATCTGCGGGTTGTCCGTGCTCATCGTCGCCTCGAAGGGCATCGTGGCCGGGTAGCCCTTGGCGGTCCACGAGGCGTGGTCCGAGCAGCCGTAACCGCAGGTGATGTTGGTCCAGGTCAGCCCCGGCAGGTACGTGGAGATGAGGTTGGTGGTGTGGGTGTTGAGCGCGGCGTTGGTGTTGTCCGTCACCATGGCGAAGTCATAGCTGGAGCCCTTGTAGTTGGTCATGTCCAGCTGGAGCACGCCCACCACGTTCACGGCGTTGTTCGCGTGCCAGTTGGCGATGTCCGCCGAGCCCTTGAGGCCAATCTCCTCGGCGGCATAGGCCATGAACTTCACCGTGCGGGCCGGCTTGTAGCCATTGGCGATGGCCACCCGGAAGACCTCGGTGAGCGAGGCCACGCCCGAGGCGTCGTCATCCGCGCCCGGCGCGGCGTAGGAGGCGCCGCTGCCGTTGATGGAGTCCAGGTGGCCGCCGATGACGACCACCTCGTTGGGCAGCGTGGTGCCGGTGATGGTGGCGATGACGGAGGGCTGCGGCGACACGGTGCTCGCGTGCGTGAAGAGCGCCACCGAGACGTCGGACCGGCCGTTGGCGATGGTGGTCCACTGGTTCTTCAGCCAGTTGGCCGCGTCGATGCCCGACTGGAGGTTGTAGCGACGCGACGTCCAGTTGGTGGACAGCGAGTTGATGGTGTTGCGGATGTTGAGCTCCTGCACACCCCCGAGCATCGCGTTGACGGACGGACCGTTGTTGATGTTGTAGGTGATGGCCGTCGCGCCGATGGACTGCACGCCGCTGGTGCCCTCCACGGCCATGAGCGCCTGCTGCTCGGTCTCATGGGAGATGAAGCCCGCGCACCGGTTGAGCTTGTCGTGGATGGCCTCGGCCAGCTTCTCCAGGTGCGCCTCGCGCACGCGCAGCGCCGCCACTCCGGCCTTCTCGCGCGCCGGAGCGGGCAGCTCCAGCCCCTGCGCCTTGAAGGCGGCGCGCGCGGGCTCCAGCGCGTCCGTGCCGATGGTGATCCACACGTCCTTCTGCTTCGGAGCCTCGGCGAACGCGGGGGTGGCACACGCGAGCCACACGGCGACCGCTCCAAACTTATTCATTCCCATACGCTTCTCCTGGCGCAGGTGCTTCTGTGGGGGGATTCCACGAACCGGTTCTATCCCGTTTCGCGGTAAAGGCTTGCTTATCAGCCTGCACGTGAACTTATTGCACGCAGCGCGACTCCGGGAATAACCTGGAGTGTAGGATTTCCGACGCCATCCAGGGGGTCACGGTCCGCGGTTCGTGGTAGGTGGCGGCCATGTTCTCAGACGACGCGCTCTTCGTGCATCCCGGCCTGAAGATCCGCCCGTGCGAGTGGGGCTACGGGGTCTTCACGGATCTGCCCATCGCCGAGGGGACCATCATCGAGGAGTGCCACTACCTCAAGGTGCCCTTCCGCGCGGTGCGCAACTCGAACGTCTCGGACTACGTGTTCAACATCGAGTGGGGCCCGCACGAGGAGCACCAGGGCGGCGAGTGGGTGGCGATCGTGATGGGGTTCGGGATGATCTACAACCACTCGCAGGAGAACAACGTGTCCTATTACCGGGGCTTCCAGACCGGGAAGGGGACGCGGGACGTCTTCACCTTCTACACCACGCGCCACATCGAGGCGGGCGAGCAGCTGTGCATCAGCTACGGGGAGAACTGGTGGAAGACGCGCGGACAGAACATGCCCTGAATCCCTCGCTTGCTTTTCCCACCTGCGGCCCCATGACATAACCGGGCGCATGCGCATCGGACGTCTGGGTCTCGTAGGTCTGGCCGCGCTCGCGGCCGCGTGTGGCGAGGACAAGCCCGCTCCCCGGTTCCTCGTGGGAGGCACGGTCACCGGCCTCGCTGGTGGGGGGCTCGGTCTCCAGCTCAATGGCACGGAGAGCCTCACCCGGCAGGCGGACGGGCCGTTCTCGTTCGAGACGCGGCTGGAGGACCAGCGCGACTACACGGTGACGGTGAGCACCCAGCCCCCGGAGCAGGACTGCTCCGTCGAGGGCGGGATGGGCAAGGTGGCCGGGGCGGACGTGAATGGCGTCCAGGTGCGCTGCACGACGAGGACGTACACGCTCGGGGGCACGGTGGAGGGTTTGAGCGGCCCGCTCACGTTGGGCCTCGACGGGGGGGAGACCCTGTCCGTCACCCAGGCGGGCCGCTTCACCTTCACGACGAAGCGCCTCAAGGGCGAGGCGTACGCGGTGAGCGTGGTGACGGCGCCCCAACACCAGCGCTGCACCGTGTCCAACGCGAGTGGGACGGTGACGGGCAACGTGGAGACCCTCTCGGTCCAGTGCTACGCGTGGTTCGCGCTGGACAACACCCAGGCCGCCAAGACGGTCATCGGCCAGGTGAACTTCTCCGCCAATGCCGCCAATCAGGAGGGCACCACCCCGGGCGCCAACACCCTGAACGGCCCCTGGGGCAACCCCGTGCTCGCGGGCGGGCGGCTCTACGTGACGGACCAGGGCTCCAACCGCGTCCTCGGCTTCACCGGGGTGCCCACCACCCAGGGCGCGAGCGCGGCCTTCGTCCTCGGCCAGACGGGCTCCAAGACCGCCGACTTCGGCGATGGGCCGACCGGCCTCGACACCCCGACGGGCCTCTCCAGCGACGGCACCCGGCTGGCGGTGGCGGACACGCGCAACAGCCGCATCCTCCTGCACCCCGCCCTTCCCTCGGGCACCGGGGCCGCGGCGACCCTGGCCGTTGGCCAGCCGAACCTCGAGCCCGGCTCCAACGCCCGCGACTGTACCCCGAGCGCGCTCTTCAACCCCGAGGACGTCTTCCTCGGTCGCGGGAAGCTGCTCGTGGCGGACACGGCCAACAACCGCGTCCTGGTGTGGAACACCCTGCCCACCACGAGCGGGGCACCGGCGGACCTCGTCCTGGGGCAGCGCTCGTTCTCCACCTGCCGCGCGAACGACGCGGACGACGCGGATGGCAACGGTGTCCCGGATGCCCCGCCCAGCGCCTCCACGCTCTGGAACCCCACCGGCGTGTGGACCGATGGGACGCGCCTCGTGGTGGCCGACAGCTACAACAACCGCGTGCTCGTCTGGAACCAGTTCCCCACCACCTCCGGACAGCCCGCGGACGTGGTGCTGGGCCAGCCGTCCTTCACCTCCAGGAACCCGGCCACCACCGCCACCGGGCTGAACACGCCCTACTTCGTCACCTCCACCGGGCTGCAGCTCTTCGTGGTCGACCAGCAGAACCACCGGGTGCTCGGGTGGAACCAGTTCCCCACCACCCCTGGGGCCGCGGCCAACCTCGTCCTCGGACAGCAGGACTTCACCTCCGCCTTCCCGTACGACCCGAGCACCGGAGGCGACCCGAGCGCTCGCAGCTTCAATCAGCCCAGCGGGGTGCTCCTGGCGTGGCCCCACGTCGTGGTGTCCGACGCGGCGAACAACCGCGTCCTCGTCTTCGAAAGCCGTTGAGCCCTCCCCGAGGCGCTCCTGCTCGGCTGCTCTCCTGCCCACCAAGGCAGGGGAGTCGGCAACTATCTGATCCTCCCAACCAATGTATGATTCCCCACAGTCGTGGGGAATAAGGAGGATGGCACGAGAATCCGGGTCCTCTCCGGCTCTCGGCGCGCGGCCTCGCATGTCCCCCTGGTTGGTGAACCCTTCGTAGGGGACGTCGCTGGACATGAAGAGCAACGCAGAAGTCATGGCCGGAGATCTGGACGAGCGGACGCAAGCCGCCGATGCGGAATCCCTCTTCGGCCCCCCACCGCTCGAGGCGACCGCCCCTCAGGTCCGGCACAACACCGGAACCGGAGAGCGGTCGTGGCCCACCTTCGATGGCGCGACGGCCCCGGGCAAGGACAGCCAGGGCATCCAACCCGGCACGCACATCCAGCACTACGAGCTCATCCGCCAGATTGGCAGCGGCGGCATGGGCACCGTCTTCCTGGCGCGCGACGTGCGGCTGGGTCGCCGTGTGGCCATCAAGTTCCTGCACACCAAGGACTCGGACCTCACCAAGCGCTTCATCCTCGAGGCGCGCGCCACGGCGCGCTGCAGCCACGAGAACATCGTCATCATCTACGAGGTGGGCGAGTTCAGCGGCAGCCCCTTCATGGTGCTGGAGTTCCTCCAGGGCCAGCCGCTGATGAAGACGATCGCCGGCCAGCGGCTGCCGGCGGCGCGGGCGGTGGAGCTGATGGTGCCGGTGGTACGCGCGCTGGCGTGCGCCCACGAGCAGGGCATCGTCCACCGCGACCTCAAGCCCGAGAACATCGTCGTGACGGA
>NZ_DASVWK010000061.1:0-29240 GCF_036389735.1 Archangium sp.
ATGAATACCTCCGGACTCATCCACTACGACCCGTTCTTCTACCCACTGGACGGCGTGCACCGGTGGAACCGCATCTACGGACGCCGGGGCTTCCTCCAGTTCCAGTGCGTGGTGCCCTTCACCGACGCGGGCGTGGCGGCGACGCGGGAGATCCTCGACCGGAGCGCGCACAGCGGCATGCCGAGCTTCCTCACGGTGCTCAAGGTGTTCGGCGACGTGCCCTCGCCGGGGTGGATGAGCTTCCCCAGGCGCGGACTGACGCTGGCGCTGGACTTCGCCAACAAGGGCGAGCGCACGTACAAGCTGCTGGCGGAGCTGGAGCGGGTGACGGGCGAGGCGGGTGGGCGGTTGTACCCGGCCAAGGACTCGCGGATGAGCCCGGAGAACTTCGCGGCCTGGTACCCGGAGCGCGAGCGCTTCTCGGGATACGTGGACCCGGCCTTCTCCTCATCGTTCTGGCGCCGGGTGAACGGCGCGGGCTAAATGCCGCCCATGATGAAGAAGGTTCTCGTTCTCGGCGCCACGAGCGCCATCGCCCAGGCGACGGTGCGGCTGCTGGCCGCGCGGGGCGCGTCGCTGTACCTGGTGGGCCGCAACGCCGAGCGGCTGGACGCGGTGGCGAAGGATGCCCGCACGCGGGGCGCCGCCCGGGTGGAAAGCGAGGCGCTGGACCTCGACGAGCTGTCCCGGCACGAGGCGCTGGTGGAGCGGGCCGCCACGGCGCTCGGGGGGCTGGATGGGGCGCTGCTCGCCCACGGCATCCTCGGGGACCAGAAGGCGGCGGAGCAATCGTTCTCGGAGACGGAGAAGGTGCTGCGCACCAACTTCTTGAGCGCGGTGTCGCTGCTCACGCCGCTGGCCAACCGCTTCGAGACCCAGAAGTCGGGCACGCTGGTGGTCATCTCCTCGGTGGCGGGAGACCGGGGCCGGCAGAGCAACTACGTGTATGGCGCCTCCAAGGGAGCGCTGAGCGTGTTCCTCCAGGGACTGCGCAACCGGCTGGCGCGCTCGGGCGTGGCGGTGGTGACGGTGAAGCCGGGCTTCGTGGACACGCCGATGACGGCGGACCTGAAGAAGAACGCGCTCTTCGCCTCGCCGGAGAAGGTGGCGCGGGGCATCGTCCGGGCGGCGGACCAGGGCCGCAACGAGGTGTACCTGCCCGGCTTCTGGCGCCTCATCATGTTCATCATCCGCTCCATCCCCGAGCCCGTCTTCAAGCGGATGAAGCTGTAGGCCCCCAGGCTCATGCCTGATCGCGGAGCAGGCAGGGTGGCGTCACGCCACCGGCTGGGCGAAAGGTGATAGCCTCGACGAGGAGGACGCGGCCGCTTCCCCTGGCCGCCGCGGATACCGCCTGAGTCACCGCTCCGCCCCGGGCCTTTGAACATGGCGTTCTTCAATTCGATGAGCAGCGGCACCCGCTCCCTGCCCGGACGCATCGACGCGCTCCTGCGCACGTGTGCGATGCCGCTGGCGCCCTTCCTGGCCTACTTCGTGGGCATGGTGCTGGGGCTCCAGGGTGAGCAGGTCTCGCGCTCCGTTCTCTGGCTCCTGCCCCCCGTCATCCTCGTGTGGGGCATCCTGTACCCGCCGCTGCTCATCAAGCACCTGCACGACCGCGCCGTGCGCATCGAGCCGGACGAGCCCCCCGGCGTGCGCCTCGGCCGCATCCTGAAGATGCCCTGGCGCATCGCCTTCTACGTGATGCCGGGCTCCTACACCTTCGGCGCCATCTGCTTCTGCACCAGCGTCTGCGTGTGGTTCGACAAGAGCTTGTGGCTGGTGGTGTGGGGCACCGCCATCGCGCTGTCGGTCGGTCTGCTGCTGGCGTTCCCCGCGGGCATCGCCATCGAGCGCTGGGTGCAGCCCCTGGCCCTGGAGGAGCAGGAGCGCCACCCCCACCTGCGCGTGGTGGGCGGCGGCTTCTTCTGGGTGCGCCAGTCCTGGTTCCTCCCCTACGCCTTCATCGTGTGCCTGCTGTCGCTCATCGTCCTGGGCGGCGTCGCCGTGGGCGTGCAGACGACGAACGTGCAGCGCCGCTACATCGTGGACCTGGAGGCCACCGGCCAGCACCAGGCGGCCGCCATGCTGGAGGGCCTGGGCACCTCGCTGCTCTCCGAGCTGAGCATCCCCGTGGCCGTGCTGGCCGTGTTGCTGCTCACCCTCGCCACCGTCTCCGCGTGGATGCTGGCGCGCCGCCAGGAGCGTGGCTCGCTCGCGGTGCTGCGCGCCATCGAGGGCCTCTCCGTGGGCAAGGTGCGTCCGCCCCAGTGGGTCTCCACCGATGAGATTGGCGACCTGGCCTTCGGCCTCAACGCCATCATCCTCCAGCTGAGCGCCCTGCCCCGCACGCTCCAGCAGTCGGCCGCCCAGCTCGTCGATGCCGGCGCCACCCTGCGCCAGGCCAACGACGCCCAGCGCCGCGCCCTCACCACCCAGGCCTCCGCCATCCAGGAGACCAACGTCACCGCGCAGGAGATCAAACAGACCTCCGATCTCACCGCCCAGCGCGCCGAGAAGGTGCTGCACGTGGTGCGGCATGCCGAGGCGCTCAGCCGCGAGGGCACCAGCGCCCTGGAGCAGACCACCGTCGGCTTCAGCGCCATCCGCGACTCGGTGTTCGCCATCCGCGGCAGGATGGAGCGGTTGCAGGCCAGCGCTCAGCAGATTGGCGAAATCACCGAGACGGTGAAGGACCTGGCCGACCAGTCCAACATGCTGGCGCTCAACGCCGCCATCGAGGCGGTGCGCTCCGGCGAGCACGGCAAGGGCTTCACCGTGGTGGCCCGCGAAATCCGCCTCCTGGCCGACCAGTCCATCCGCGCCACCGCCCGCATCCGCACCATCCTCGACGAGGTGGGCAACGCCGTCGGCGACGCCGTCTCCATGACGGACGTGGGCGCCGCCCAGGTGGAGGGCGGCCTGGACAAGGTGCGCACCTCCGAGGAGAGCCTCCGTCAGCTCTCGCAGATGGTGAAGGAGAGCGCGTCCGCCGTGACTCAAATCACCGTCGCCGTCAGCCAGCAGAACGCCGGCTTCTCGCAGATCTTCAACGCCGTCGCCGACCTGTCGCGCAGCATGGATCAGGCCATGGATCGCCTCGAGGCCACCCAGGAAGCCGCCGACACCCTCCAGAACGTCTCCGCCCAGGTCAGCCGCGTCGCCGGGCAGTACCACCTCGAATAGCCCCTCTTCGTTTCCGCCACTGTCCGAAAATTACAACTTGACCGGACAGCCCCTCAACCTGTAGTCTTCAACCTGGTGACTGGGGGGCCCCCACAAGGCTGTCTCGTCCCCCAGGCAGGAGGTCCGTCATGCACCGGCAGGAGATTCTCGATCACGTCCGCAACATCATCCTGGCCACCAACAATGGCCTGTACCCGGACGACGTGAGCGAGTTCGCCTCCATGACGTATGATCTGGGCATGGACTCCTTCCATCTGGAGTCGATGATCTCCCGCCTCAAGGACGAGGTGGCGGACATCGAGTTCACTCCCTGGTACGTCAAGGCCTCGCGCCGCGGTCACGACACGGTGGGCAGCCTCGTGGACTTCATCGACGAGCGCGTGGCGCAGCTGGCCTCCGCCCGGAGCGCCGACGAGGCCTCCCCCAGCACCTCCGCCGACAACCGGCTCGAGCTGGAAGCGGCATGAGCCCGGCAGCACCGGCTCGCCGTCCCACCCTGCTGTCCATCGCCTCGGCCGTCCCGCCCCTGTCCCTCACCCAGGATGAGCTCTACGAGGGGCTCTTCAAGGACTGGTTCAAGGACGTCCGCAACGCCGAGCGCATCATCAAGAACACGGGTGTGCGCCGTCGCTTCTTCGCGTGGGATCCGCGCGTGGAATTGAAGGACGGCACGCGCGGCGTGGGTGATCGCGTGCGCGTCTACGAGCGCGTGGGCCTGCAAGTCACCGGACAGTCGGTGGAGAAGGCCCTCGGAGCGTTGGATCGCTCGCGGGTGGGCGCCTTCACCATGACGACCAACTCGGGCTACTCGGGGCCGGGGTTGGACCTCTTCCTGGCCAAGAAGCTCGGGCTCAACAGCCACCTGCGCCGCACCTTCGTGGGCCACATGGGCTGCTTCGCCGCCTTCCCCGTGCTGCGGGTGGCCATGGACAGCCTGGCGGCGCGCCCCGACGAGTACGTGCTCGTCAACGCCTCCGAGTACAGCTCGCTGCACTACCACCCCTCGACGGACCCGGAGCAGGTGGTCATCCACGGCCTCTTCGGGGACGCCGCGTGCTCGGTGGTGCTGGGCAGCGCCCCGGACGGCGAGGGCGTGCAGCTCATCCGCTCCCACACGGAACAGCTCTACGAGACGCACGAGCTGATGGGCTGGCACATGCACAACGACGGGTTCCGGATGACCCTGTCGCCCTTCGTGCCCTTCGTCCTGGCCGAGCACATCGAGGCCTTCCTCGAGAAGCTGCTGGGCCCGGAGAAGCTGGCCGTGGGCGACGTGAAGCACTGGCTCATCCACCCCGGCGGGCCGAAGATCCTCGAGATGATCGGCAAGCAGCTCGAGTTGGAGCCGTCGCGGCTGAGGCCGAGCTTCCACGTGCTGAGCGAGTTCGGCAACTGCGGCGCCACCACCGTGCTGCTGGTGCTCGAAGAAGTGCTGAAGACGGAGAAGCCCCAGCGCGGTGAGTACGGCGTGATGTTGGGGTTTGGTCCCGGCCTGACGGTCGAGGGGATGTTGATCCGGTTCTGAGCCGGTTGTTCACCGAGGAAACACACCGATGAGCCAGGAGCCGTTGCGGCGGCAGACGGGGCCTGTCCACCTGGGCCCCGGGGCGGGGCGCCACCCCAGCCGAGAGCTTTCCCAGCGGGCCCCGCCCCGCGCCACGCCGGCCCCCGTGCGAACGCTGGGCGAGGCCGTGGGGCACTGGGCCCGCACGCGGCCCTCGCAGCCCCTGCTCTACTTCGCGGACCTGGAGGAGCGGCTCACCGTGCTCACCGCGGGGGACCTGCACCACAACGCCTCGCGGCTGGGCGCCAACCTGCGCGCGCGTGGCGTGCGGCCGGGGGACAAGGTGGTGCTCTCCTTCGACACCAGCCCCGAGTTCCTCGAGTGCTTCTTCGCCTGCGGCCTGGTGGGGGCCACGCCCTGCCTCATCGAGCTGCCCTCCTCGAAGGTGTCCGTACGGGCCTGGGGCGAGCGGCTGCGCCAGAAGCTCGGGCTGCTGGACGCCCGGGCCATCCTCATCGACCCGGACTTCGCGGACCTCGCCAACGAGGCGCTCGGGGAGTACCGCCCCGCGGACGGCGGGCCCATGCCCTTCGTGGCCTCGGTGAGCGAGCTGGTGGCCGACGCCGAGCCCTTCGAGCCGGCCACCCTCCACGAGGAGGACGTGGCCTTCATCCAGTTCACCTCGGGCACCACGGATGCGCCCAAGGCGATTCAAATCTCCCACCGGGCGCTGTTCGCCAACTGCGCGGCCATCGGGGAGAGCGGGCAGTGGGACGCGGATGACCTGATGGTGTGCTGGCTGCCGCTCTTCCACGACATGGGGCTGGTGGCCTCGATGCTGTCCTCCTTCGTGCACGGGCTGCCCACGGCGCTGCTTCCGCCCTTCGGCTTCCTGCTCAAGCCGGCGCGCTGGCTGTGGGCCATGCACTACTTCCGTGCCACCTCGTGCTTCGCGCCCAACTTCGCCTACCAGCTGTGCGTCAAGCGCATCAAGGACTCCGAGGTGGAGGGACTGGACTTGAGCGCGTGGGAGCGGGCCTACAACGCCGCCGAGTTCATCCACGCCGACACCGTGCGCCAGTTCACCGAGCGCTTCCAGCCCTCCGGCTTCGAGCCGGACGCCTGGCGGCCCTCCTACGGCATGGCGGAGATGGTGGTGGGCGTGTCCTCGCGCAGCCGCGGCGATGCCCTGCGCCAGGAGACCCTCTCCCGCTCCGCGCTGGCCTCGCGGGGCCGGGCCGAGCCCCTCCCCGAGGGCCATGACTCGGACACCTTCACGGTGCTCAGCGTGGGTCGGATGCTGCGGGGCATCGAGCTGCGCATCGTCGACGACGAGGGCCGCCCCGTGGGCGAGCGCCAGGAGGGTGAAATCCTCCTGCGCGGCACCTCGCTCTTCAGCGGCTACTACAAGGACCCGGAGGCCACCGCCGAGGTGCTGCGCGACGGCTGGCTGTACACCGGGGACCTCGGCTACGTGGCCGACGGCGAGCTCTTCATCTGCGGGCGCAGCAAGGACCTCATCATCAAGGCCGGGGAGAATCACCACCCCTACCCCATGGAGAACGCCGCCGCGCAGGTGGCCGGGGTGCGCACCGGGTGCGTGGCCGCGGTGGGCGTCAACAACCGGCAGACGGGCACCGAGGACATCGTCCTCGTGTGCGAGACGACCGAAACCAAGCCCGACGTGCTGCGCCAGCTGTGCAAGCACGTGGAGGAGATGGTCTACCAGGGCTCCGGCGTGCGCCCCAACCGTGTCATCCCCGTCGCCCCGCACACCGTGCCCAAGACGACCAGCGGCAAGCTCAAGCGCGCCTACATCCGGCAGAACATCGAGGCCTTCGACAACCTCTCGCTGCTGGTGACGCCCCCGCCCCGCGTGGCCATCGTCCACTGAGTCTCGGGGCTTCCCTCTTTTGCTCCGCGTCCTGGATTAGCGGATGTTTTCGTACATCCACGACATAAAATTCTTTCGTAAAAGTTGCTTGCCCCCTTGTTGGGGCTGAATTCTTCGGCTACAAGGTTATTCAACTTTTCCCGAGGAGTTGGAAATGTCCCGTCGCTTCGTGTCCAAGTTCGCGCTGGTGGTTGGTTCCATGATGGCCCTGGCTGGGTGCAGCAGCTCCGAGCAGCAGCCCGCCGAGCAGCAGCCGGCGCAGCAGGCCGTCAACGCCCGCGGCTGTGCGACGCAGGACCTGACCGAGGCCCAGCAGTCGGCGGTGGAGCAGTACCTCTCCAACATCCGCAGCGCGCAGGCCCTGGCCATCGGCTCGGTGAACGTCCCCGTCTACGTCCACGTCATCAACAAGGGCACGGGCATCTCCAACGGTGACATCCCGGACTCGATGATCGCCGAGCAGATCAACGTGCTGAACGCGGCGTACGCCAACACCCCGTTCCGCTTCACCGTGGTGAGCACGGACCGCACCACCAACAGCACCTGGTACACCGCGGGCCACGGCACCACGGCCGAGAGCCAGATGAAGAACGCGCTGCGCCAGGGCTCGGCGGACGACCTGAACATGTACTTCAGCAGCCCCGGTGGCGGCCTGCTGGGCTGGGCGACCTTCCCCTCCAGCTACGCCTCCAGCCCCAAGATGGACGGCGTGGTCATCCTCAACACCTCGCTGCCCGGCGGCACTGCGGCCCCCTACAACGAGGGCGACACGGCCACCCACGAGGTGGGACACTGGCTGGGCCTGTACCACACGTTCCAGGGCGGCTGCCAGAAGAGCAACGACTACGTCAGCGACACCCCGGCCGAGCAGTCCGCGGCCTACGGCTGCCCCACGGGCCGCGACACCTGCCGTGAGACGGGCCTGGACCCCATCACCAACTTCATGGACTACACCGACGACTACTGCATGGACCGGCTCAGCGCTGGCCAGGTCTCCCGCATGGACTCCATGTGGACCTCCTACCGCGCTGGCAAGTAGTCCGCGCCTGAAGTCCTGAAGTCCCGACGCCGGAGCGCCCCACGCGCTCCGGCGTTTCGCTTTTGCGGGCCTTACCCGGTTTGGAGGATATCCCCCCACACCGTGCTATTGAAATCTTCCACGAAAAACAGAAAACCCCCTTGTGTCTCCCCGGATTCTCGGCGTATAAGGTTTTCACTCTTTCCCGAGGAGTCCGGAAATGTCCCGTAGCTTCATGTCCAAGTTCGCGGTCGTCGTCGGTTCGGTGATGGCCCTGGCGGGTTGCAGCGCCTCTGAGCAGCAGCCGGCCGAGCAGCAGCCCGCGCAGCAGGCCGTGGACGCCCGTGGCTGCGGGACCCAGGAGCTGAGCGATGCCGAGAAGGCCTCGGTGCAGCAGGCCATCGGGGGCCGCGTGAGCGCCCAGGCCCGCGCCGCCGGCTCGGTCAACGTCAACGTCTACTGGCACGTCATCAACAACGGCACCGGCATCGCCAACGGTGACATCCCCCAGACGCAGATCGACTCGTCCATCGCCGTGCTGAACGCCGCGTACAAGAACACCCCGTTCAAGTTCACCCTGGCCGGTGTGGACCGCACCACCAACTCCACCTGGTACACCTGCGCCGGTGGCGGCTGCGAGTCGAAGATGAAGGGCGCGCTGCGCAAGGGTGGCGCGGGCGACCTCAACGTCTACTCCAACAACATGGGCCGTGGCCTGCTGGGCTGGGCGACCTTCCCCTCCAGCTACGCCTCCAACCCCAGCATGGACGGCGTGGTCATCCTCTACTCCTCCGTGCCCGGCGGCACCGCGGCTCCCTACAACGAGGGCGACACCCTCACCCACGAGGCCGGTCACTGGTTCGGCCTGTACCACACGTTCCAGGGCGGCTGCGCCGACCCGGCTGACTACGTGAGCGACACCGCCGCCGAGTCCTCCGCCGCCTACGGCTGCCCGACGGGCCGCAACACCTGCGCCGCCACCGGTGTGGACCCCATCACCAACTTCATGGACTACACCGACGACAACTGCATGAACACGTTCTCCGCCGGTCAGGCCGACCGCATGGACGCGCTGACCATCCAGTACCGCGGGATCTGATCCACTCCTGAAGCCCCGAAGTCCCGACGCCGGAGCGCACCTCGCGCTCCGGCGTCTTGCTTTCGTGGGTCGGTCGTCGAGTCCGGCGTCGAGCCATCCGGGGCACCTCCCCATCCGCGCCCGTGCTTCCGCCCTCCGTTGAATGGCCCGACTCCGCCAAAGCCCCCGCGTGCCTGTCCGGTCGCATTCGGCGAGCAACTGGTCCAATGGTTGTACCAGTCACGAACCGATCGACCCGGAGGGTGGGCCCCGAGGGAACTTCCCGGAATGGTGTGGAGGGGGGCGCTAGACGATGGCGTTGGCCAGGAGGTGCTCGAAGACGCGCGGGTTCGTCCCGAGCCAGCGCACCAGCGGCCTGCGCAGCACCGGCCTGCTCGCCAGCAGCAACATGCTCCGCGTCAGCCACGCGTACTTGCGGAAGGCCCGCTGGAACACCCGCTCGTAGGGCAGCAGCGCCTCGCGCGTCGCGCCCCTCGCCAGCGCCTCCGGCAGCAGGTTTCCCAGGGCCTCCGCGCACGTGAAGGCCAGCGACAGGCCCTCCCCCGTCACCGCGTCCACGTAGCCCGCCGCGTCCCCCACCAGCGCGAACCGGTCCGCCACCCGGCACCGCGCCGAGCGCGCCAGCGGCCCCGCCCCTCGCGCCTTCGAGTCCGGCTCCACGCCCACCACCCGCTCGGCCAGCAGCGGGAAGCGCGCGAGCAGGGACTCGAAGCCGATGGGCCCCGCCAACCCGTCCGCCCACAGGAAGGCCACCCCCACCCGCTCCTCCCCAGCGGGCGTCACGTACGCCTCCACGCCCTCGCCCAGGTGTACCTCCACGAAGGGCGCCCAGGACTTCATCCGGAAGTGCCGCCGCAGCCCGAAGCGCCTCGGGCCCGCCACCTCCACCTCCAGCCCCTCCGCACGCCGCAGCGGCGAGCCCAGCCCGTCCGCGGCCACCAGCATCCGCGTCCGCAGCGGCCCGGCCGCCGTCTCCAGTTCCCAGCCATCTCCCTCGCGCCGCTGGCTCCGCACCGCGCAGCACTCGCGCAGCTCCACGCCGAGCGCCCGCGCCCGCGCCGCCAGGGCCTTCACCAGCGCCACCCGCCGCACGCCCAGTCCTCCAGGTACCGGCAGCCGTCCCTCGGCGCCGCTGCCGTCCTCCTGCACGTAGCGGATGCCCACGAAGGGCGCGCACTCCCTCCGGTCCAGCAGCGCGAGCGCCCCGAAGCGCTCCAGCGCCGCCACCCCCGAGGGCATCAACCCCTCACCGCACGCCTTGTCCGGAGGCACCCCGGCGCGCTCCAGCACCACCGTGCGCAGCCCGTGCTTCGCCACGGTGAGGGCCACCGCCAGCCCCGCGGGGCCCCCGCCCACCACCGCGACGTCCCAGGGGCTCACCCGTCTCGTCCCGCTCGCACGAAGGCCAGCGCGCTCTTCGCCATCTCCACCGCCATCCCCACCGGGCCCACCTTCTTCGGCGCCGTCAGCTCGCCCGCCAGGTAGCGCCGCAGCGCCTCGCTCCGCCGCAGCTTGCCGCTCGAGGTGCGCGGCAGCGTCCCCGGCTCCAGCACCTCCACCGTGTGCGGCCGCACGCCCGTGCCCGCCAGCACCGCCTCGCGCACCCGCTCCTCCAGGCCTTCCCCCCCCGCGCCCGGCGCGTGCTCGGCCAGAATCAGCAGGGCCTCGTCCTGTTCACCCTCGGGCGTGAAGCCCAGCGCCACCGAGCAGCCCGTGCGCAGACCCTCCACCGCCTCCAGGCAGTCCTCGAACTCCTGCGGCGCGTGGTTGGCGCCCCGGATGATGACCAGGTCCTTCGCGCGGCCCGTGAGGAACAGCTCTCCGTCCGCCTCGAAGCCCATGTCCCCCGTGTCGAGCCAGCCCTCGGCATCCAGCGCGCGCTCGGTCACCTCCGCGTGGCCGAAGTAGCCCGCCATCACCGAGGGCCCCCGGACGAAGACGCGCCCCACCCGCCGCTCCTCCAACGTGTGGCCCAGCTCGTCGCGCACGCATACCTCGAAGCCCGGCACGGGACGCCCCACGGACACCACCTCGCGCGAGCCGTCCACCGCGCGCCGCTCGGCCGCCAGCACCCGCGCGTCCACGCCCACCGCGCGGGGCCCCCGTCCCGCCGGAGGGAAGGTGACGGCCAGCGACGCCTCGGACATGCCGTACACCGGCCGCAGCGCCCCCGCGTGGAAGCCCCAGCGAGAGAAGCGCTCGGAGAAGCGGCGCAGCGTCTCCACCGAGACGGGCTCGGCGCCGTTGAGCGCGTGCCGCCAGCCGGAGAGGTCCACGCCCTCCATGTCCGCGTCCTTCACCCGCTTGAGACACAGCCCGTAGGCGAAGTTGGGCGCGGGCGAGACGAAGGCCCGGTGCCGCGACAGCGCGCGCAGCCACAGCGCCGGGCGCGCGAGGAACACCTCGGGGGGAATGAGCACCATGCCGCCCGGGTAGTACGCCGCCGACAGCAGGCAGCCGATGAGGCCCATGTCGTGGTACAGCGGCAGCCAGGACACGCCCACCGGGGCCCGGTCCTCCGGCGGCGGCAGCTCCGCCTCGAGCGCCGCGAGCTGCGCCATCAGGTGGGCATGGCGGAGCGCCACCGGCTTCGGCTCCACGGTCGAGCCCGAGGAGAACTGGATGAGGGCGAGCGCCTCGGGGGACGTGGGCACCTCTCCGTCCTCGTCCTCGCGCGCCACCTCGTCCACCGTGTGGCAGCCGAGCCGGGGACGCGCCGCCGCCACGGACTCGCCCAGCAGCAGGCGCACCTTGCCGTCGGTGAGCACCAGCGCCGCGCCGGACACCTCCAGCATGCGCGCCGTGGAGCGGTGGTACTCCTCCAACCGCCCCAGCCGCACCGGCGGGTAGAGCGGCACCGGCACCGCGCCCGCCAGCAACGTGCCGAAGAAGGCATCCATGAAGCCTGGCGAGGTGGGCAGCAGCAGCGCCACCCGCTCCCCGGGGGACAGGCCCAGCCGCCGCAGGCCCGCGGCGGTGTGGCGGGCGCGCCGGTACACGTCCGCCCAGGGCAGGTGGCTCTCTCGCTCGGCCGCGTCCACGAAGACGAGCCCGAGGGACGTGCGCGCCGCGGCGGCGAGCGCCTCGTTGACGGTGGCGTGCTTCACCTTCGGCAGCGCGGGTCCCTTCATGCCAATCCTCCTCCACAGGCGGCTCGAGACTCCTCGGCGGTGCGCGAGGCGACCAGCCGCATCAGGTCCCCCACGGTGCTCACCCCCACCGAGTCCTCCACCGACAGGCGGATGCGGAAGCGGTTCTCCAGCTCCACCGCCAGCACCGTCAGCCCCAGGCTGTCGAGCTGGAGGTCCCTCATCAGGTGGTGGGAGGGCTCCACCGCGCCCCGCCAGTCCAGCTCCTGCGAGAGGATGCGGCGTACCTCGAAGAGGACGATCAACTCGTTGTCAGTCACGGTGCATCTCCGGGAGGAAACGGGGCTTGTGCGCGAAGGCCTCGGCGTACGCGGCGCCCAGGGCGGCCTCCTCGGCGCGGATGCGCACGCGCAGCAGCAGGGCATTGGCCAGCGAGAAGACGAGGGCCGTCACCCACGCGCCGTGGATGAGGGGCACCGCGGCCAGCTCCAGCACCACCGCCACGTAGTTGGGATGGCGCAGGTAGCGGTACGGCCCTCGCGTCACCGGCGGCAGGCCCGGCACCACGATGACGCGCGTGTTCCAGTACTCGCCCAGCGAGGCGATGGCCCAGTAGCGCAGCACCTGGGCCGCGAGCGCCACGCCCAGCGCGGCGTAGCCGGTGGCTCCGGGGAAGGGGCGCGAGAGCCCCAGCACCTCGGCCCCGCACGCCACGAGGAAGAGCGAGTGCAGGACGACCATCACCCGGTAGTGGCCCCGCCCCGTCTCCACTCCCCCGCGCGCGAAGGCCCGCGCCGCGTTGCGCTGGGAGAGGACGAGTTCCACGAGCCGCTCGGTGGCGAGCAGCCCCAGGAAGCCCAGGTAGCCGTCCAGGGAGCTCACCATCGCAGCAGCACCAGCTCGGCGCAGAAGCCCGGACCCATGGCCATCATCACCCCCCAGTCCCCGGGTTGGGCCTTGCCGGACTCCAGCATGTCGCCGAGCACGAAGAGCACGGAGGCCGAGGACAGGTTGCCCACCTCGCGCAGCGAGTGCCACGATTGGGCCAGCATGTCCGGCGTCAGCTCCAGCGCCTCCTCGAAGGCCGTGAGCACCTTGGGGCCGCCGGTGTGCGCCACCCAGTGCTTCACGTCCCGGCGCGACAGGCCATGCGCGCCGAGGAAGTCATCCACGTCCCGGCGGATGAAGTCGCGCACGAGGCTCGGCACCTTGGCGGACAGCACCACCTTGAAGCCCGAGTCCACCACGTCCCAGCCCATGATGCGCTCGGTGTCCGGGTAGAGCACCGAGCGCGTGGCCACGATGCGGGGGCCGGCCGTGGCACCCGCCCGCTCCGAGCCCTGCAGCACCACGCACGCGGCTCCGTCCCCGAAGAGCCCCGAGGCGATGATGTTGGGGATGGAGAGGTCCTCGCGCTGGAGCGTCAGCGAGCACAGCTCCACGGCGATGAGCAGCGCCGTCTCGTTCTTCCAGGCCCGGAGGTAGTCCGAGGCCCGCGCCGTACCGGCCGCGCCCGCCACGCACCCCAGCCCGAAGATGGGGGTGCGCTTCATGTCCGAGCGCATGCCCAGCCGGTTCATCAACCGCGCGTCGATGCTCGGCGTGGCGATGCCCGTCACGGTGACGAAGTAGACGTGGTCCACCTCGCGGGGGGTGAGCCCGGTGCGGTCCAAGGCCCGCCGCACCACCTGCTCGCCCAGCTCCAATGCCACCTGAATCCAGGCGTCATTGCGTTGCTGGAAGGTGACGAGCGAGGGGTACTGCCCGATGGGCAGCGCGAGGAAGCGGCCATCTACCTGGACCGAGCGGTGCAGCTCCTCCAGGCGCTCGATGTTGTAGTGCCGGGTGGCCCACAGGTCCCTCAGGGCGCCGATGATCTGGTCCTGCCGGGCGTAGTGCGGAGGAAGGAGCCGCTCCACCGCGCGGATGACGGGAGAGGAGTCCTGGGTTGGTGCGGAGTTCATCGACGCCGTCCCTGCTGTAGTGGGTGGGATGCGACGGTTAATCACCCATCCCCCAGGGTGCGACCAATGGGGAAAAGATTGAACGCATCAGGTGGCCTCCCTGTCGCGCACCTGCTGGGTGGCGGACACCTCGCGCATCCACCCCGTGACGCGGAGCGCGCGCGTGTTGGCTGGAACACAGCGCTCGGTTCCCCTTCAGCGCAGCGGCAGCTCGCGGATGTCGACATCTTCCAAGGCCAGGCGCCGCACGGCCTCCACGAAGCGCTCGGTGCCGATGAGCATCGGCTCGAAGTCGCTCAGCCGGAACAGGTCGGTGTGCGTGGGGAGCGAGGCCGCATCCAGGACGGGATCATCCGGGCGCGTGAAGTAATCGTGCCCACACTTGGGACAGGGCGGGCGCCGGCCGGGCGGCGTGCAGTCCGGATGCAGCCGCCCGTGAGGGAGGATCTCCAGCTCCAACAGGTCCGGATGCTTCTTCTGCCGGAAGCGCAGCTCCGTGGGGAAGCCACGCAGGCCCCGTATACCCTCGGCCTGGAGTTGCTCCAATGCCTCACGGTGTATCAACGGCATTTGCGGAAGGAAGAAGAAGAGCGGGCTGAAGGTTCCCCTGGCTGTACCCACCAGCGGACCGAAGGTCGCGCCCGGGAGCAGTTGCGCCCCGGGTGGCACGAGCGGGCGCACCAACTCGCGTAGTCGAACGAACTCGTCGAAGGGCTCTGGCCGAGGCTTCTCGTATTTCTCCTGCTCGGGCAGGGCGGACAGATCCGCGCTCGGATACGCGGTCGCGCTTCCGGCCCATGTGGCCCCGCATTCAGGACATCGGAGCCCCGGCAAGCGCCACTGGTGCGCAGCACTGAGATCTCCTGTGTAGCGCGACTCCCCGGGATACCGGAGCCAGTAGAATTTCGTCATCTGCTCACCTTCCGCCTCGGGTGTAGGGGACGACGGGTCCCGTCAGTTGGAACCGGAAGATCAGCTCCCCTGCATAGCGGTAGATGGCTTCTGGTGGTGCGTATGGGTTGGCCTCCTTGAATTGTCTCCATGCCATGTTCCATTGGCCGCCGCTGGGTCCACCACTGTGGATACGGAGGTGGATATGCTCTGGAATGAGCAGGGTGAATTGATGGATGTCTGGCACGCCCTGTTGATGAAACCACTCCTGGAGATCCCGGGCCTGGGGAAGGATGTGGTGCCTCACCCACCGGCCCGCGGGAAGAGCGGGGGGCGAAGGCTTCGGGTCGAGGTGACGGTTGAAGCGAAAGGTGAGAACGGGCTGGGTGTCCCGCGACAACCAGAGGGGCCGGCCCCACCAACGCCTCGGAGAGGCAGGCCCCATCGGGGTGTAGACGGGTGGTGGCCCACCGCCCCGGAACGCCAGCAGCGCCTCCCGGGGCACGACCTCCTGACAACGGAAGAGACCGCACTCCTCGCCCTCCTCGTCACATAACGGAAGGAGCGTCCGCTCGTCCTCGCATCCCGCTTCCCAGGAGGCCACCACCTCTGGAGCCTCGTTGCCCTCCTGAACGACGGGGCTCGAGGTCGCACACGCGGCCAACAGCCCGAACCACAACAGCCAGATTGTCGACAGGACTCGCATGGGTTTCGGAGTCTAGAGCACGTCGTCCGGGAAACAGGTTGGGCAGACCTCTTCCACATAGGGGACAGAGGAAGGCCACACAGCCGTCGCCGAGCGGACATCCCAGGCCCGAAACGCGGGGGGCACGCCGGTTGCTGGTGGGGATCCGGCATGCATCGTGCCTTCCTGATGTGTGCCCTCCTGGGCGGACTGCTCTTGAGCCCCGAGGCCGAGGCCGCGCGCCGGGCCTCGTCGAACCGGAGCACCCGACGCGCCTCGCTGTCGCTCTCGGAGCGGGCCGCGCTCCGCGCCTCGCTCTGGGTGGGACTCCCCTCGCTGAAGCGGGTGAGCCGCACGGTGAACGACGACTGCTCCGGGCTGGTCAACCTCGCCTACCGCAAACAGGGCCTGAACCTGCTGCCCGAGCGCACCCTGCCGGGAGAGAACGGCGTGGCCGCCATCCACCGCAAGGCGCGGAGCCTCGATGCGCTGCGCGGTGAGCCACGTCCGGGAGACCTGGTCTTCTTCCGGGAGACGTACGACCGCAACCGGGACGGGCGGCGCAACGACGGGCTCACGCACATCGGCGTGGTGGAGCGTGTGGAGCCGGACGGCACGGTGACGTTCGTGCACCGCGCGGGCCAGGGCGTGAAGCGCGCGAGGCTGAACCTGCACCAGCCGAGCCTCCGCCGGGACGCGCGAGGCCGGGTGCTCAACGACTACCTGCGCCGCTCCGAGCGGGCCACGCATCCCCGGTTGGCCGGGGAGCTGTTCGCGGGCTTCGCCACCGTGGACGGGCGGTGGCTCACATCGCCTTGACGAGCGCCGCGCGCTCCTGGAATGTCGTCGCGGAGGAAGGTGGCCACGTCCTCGGCGGGCGCCTCGACGGCCTCGCGGCGCTTGGGAGCCAGCTTGAGGTGCCGCACGGCCGGGGGCAGCGTGGAGGAGATGCCCACCTTCTTGCCCTTCTCGCCGAGGCTGCGCACGGTGCCCCCGGGGAGCGACTTGCGCAGCGCGTCCGTGGACAGAGGCCCCTTGCGCGGGGCCTTGAGCACGGCCTCACCCACGTCGGCCAGCTCGGTGGGGGCGATGCCCGCCTTCTCGTGCTCGCGATCCGCGCGCTTGCGGTGCCAATGCGCGCGAGCGCGGTCCAGGGAGACGGAGAGGGCCGCGGGGGAGGCGCCACGGGCCATGTCGTCGGTCGTCCTCCGGGGCGCACTCCATGCGAGTGGCCCCGGCATTGACGACCGCGAGCCTTACGTCAGCGGCGCGGCCTCGTCGGTCTCGTTGGGCACCTGCAGGCGCGGCTGGGTCTGGATGAGCTCGGAGAACATGGCCTCCATCTGCTCACCGATGACGACCAGCTCCTCCTTGGTCATCAGCTTCTTCACGCCGACGAAGAGGTCCTTCTCCTCCTCCTTCACGTGGTGCTCGATGAGCTCCTGGAGCACCATCACCTTGGCCTTGAACTGCGCGTCGGTGGCGTCCATCTCGAGGAGGTCGGCGATCACCCGCTTGGCGGACAGGTGCTCCTCCACCGCATGCGTGAGCTTCTCCGCGACGGGGCCCACGTAGACGCTGGGATAGAAGATCTTCTCCTCGATGGTGGCGTGCGCCGCGAGGTTGTCCGCGAGGAGCGTGACCAGCTCCATCATCTTCGCGTCGTCGTCGCCCGCCCTCTCGAACTTCTCGAACAACTCCTCCACCTCGCGGTGCTGCTGCTTCAAAAGCTCGATGGCGTCCATGTCCGCTCCTCAGTGGGTGGCTGAAAGTGTCTGAACCCAAGTTCGGCATGGAGGCCCACCACGCCAAGCGGGAAGACGGATTTCCCCGCCGGCTCGCCGGGCGACCTGACTTCCGAGGTCAGCCCTCCTCCACCACCCCGGAGGTCACTCCGGAGCCCTCCAGCCCGCACGCTCGCTCCCCGACGCGCCAGGCCCCGGCAAGACCCCTTGACGCCTCCAAGTGGCTTTCCTTCCTGGGCAAGCGCTCCAACATTCGAGGACATGAACGGTGATGTCGACCGGTTCCGGCGGCTCCTGTTCTCCCTGGGCCGACTGCACTCCCTGAGGGATCCACTCGCCAGCTCGTGCGAGCGGACGCCACTCACCGCGCCTCAAATCCATGCCCTGCTGTGGCTGGGCCAGGACGAGGCCCTGACCATGGGAGAGCTGGCCCGGCGCCTGGGCATCACCGAGAAGACCGTGACCGGCGTGGTGGACCGACTGGAGCGCGAGGGCCACGTGCAGCGCGAGCGCGATCCCGAGGATCGCCGCGTCGTGCGCTGCCGGCTGACGGCCGCGGGCACGCGCGTGTACCGCAAGCTGGACCGGACCGTCCTCCAGGGGATGGGAAGGATGCTGGAGCGGCTCGACGCCAACGACCGCCGGGCCCTCTTCCGCATCCTGGAGAAGCTCATCGCCTCGGCCTCGCCCGAGGGCAGGCCGCCGAGCCTGCCGGGAGCCGGAAGCCGATGAGTCCTCGGCGATTCCGGCCCCGGTGACTTCAGGCGCGTTTCTCACGCGCCTGAACACCTCGCACCGCTCGTTACTGCTGCGGCGCGGCCTCGGGAGCAGCCCTCGGCGCCTGCACGCGCGCGCAGGTGACCGAGACCGACTGGGGGCTCCAGAGCTGGACGGGAAGGACGTAGCCGGGGGTCGCCAACCCAGTGGCAGGGTCGACGCCGCTGGTGGCCAGCTGGATGGGAACGCTGACCGCGGCCTGGACGGCGGTGCCCGCCAGCCAGTTCAGGAAGGTGACCTCGTTCATCACCTCGGCGAAGCCCTGGGGGCAGGCCTCCGTGACATTGACGGGGTCGGAGATCTCCCACAGCCCGGCGATGGCATTGTGGTGCCACCGCTCCAGAGCGGGGGTGCTCTCGGCGGGAACGTTGTTGATGTACCGGATGCGGTAACAGCCGCTGGTGGCCGCCAGGAGGGCGGCGAGAAGCATGAGACGATGGGTTTTCATGGAACTCTCCCGATCTTGGGTGGGGGGCTGGGCTTAGCGGGCCGCGGTAACGGAGTCCGAACCAGTGGACGGAACCTGGGCGGTGCCCGAGGCGCACTCGATGACGATCGTGCGCGGGCTGTAGATGCCCAGCGTGATGGTGCCGAGGAAGCCGTCGAGGAACGTCTGCTGGTTCTTCCAGCGCGCGGCGCCCCCATCCGGGCACACCTCGTTCATGTTCACGACCTTCTCGCCCACGAGCCCCCAGAGGAAGAAGGGCGCGTTCTGCTCGACACGCCCGCCTCCCGCATTGCGGCCGGTGGTGTAATGGACCGTCTGACAACCCGTCGTGCAGAGCAGCAGCGCTGCCACCGCACCAGTTCGAAGCAGCTTCGAATGCATGGTTCCCCTCCTGTTATGCCCGGATGCGACCTGTCGGGCGCGCTTCAGATAGCAAAATCAGGAGGGCTCGATGAAGGGGTTTTTCCGACTTGCGGAGCGGCTCCTCCCTTTCAGCCTTGATATAAGACGGCTCTCACCATGACTCCCCACGAAGCAGAGAAGGCCCTGGCGGAAGCGGAAGTGGTGCCGTGCGTGGAGCTGGGGCTCTCGGATGCCCGGAAGCTGGTGGAGGCGTGCCTCGCCGAGGGCGTGCCCGCGCTCGTCCACCGCGAGGCCTGTGGCAAGCCCAGCTGCTCCCCGAAGTTCCAGGTGCTCGTACGCCCCGAGGACACCCCCCGCGTCGCGGGCCTGCTCCAGCGAGGGTGGATGGAGAGCCTCCAACGCGAGGGGCTCGTCCCCCCGCGGCAGCTTCAGGCGCTGCCCGAGGAGGGTGAGCTTCCGTGCCCCGCGTGCGGCACGGCCGCGCCGCTCGTCGAGGGCGCGTGCGGCGACTGCGGCCTGCAACTGGAGTGAGCGGGCCGCTCGCGCGGGGCGGTGCTACGGGCCGCTACTGGCTGCTGGTGGCGGGCTCCAGCGTCGCCGGGCGCCGCACCACCTCGGCGGAGGGCGCCTTCGTCGCGTCGAGCAGGGTGAGGTCGGCCACCACGGGGTAGTGGTCCGAGGCCTTCACGCGCAGCACCCGGCTGCTCTTCGGCATGAAGTGGTCACACGCCATCACGTAGTCGATGCGCAGGTTGGGGATGACGGGCAGCGGGTAGGTCTCCGCCTCGCCCTGGCCGCGCAGGGCGAACACGTCCATCAGCTCGCGCTTGAAGAGCCGCAGGGAGCGCGAGTCGGGCGTGTCGTTCATGTCGCCCATGAGCAGCTTGGGCCGCGGATCGGCCGACAGGAGCTTCATGATGGCGGCGCTCTGGCGCATGCGGATGTCG
The DNA here is from genome assembly GCF_036389735.1 of Archangium sp. GTDB lineage: Bacteria > Myxococcota > Myxococcia > Myxococcales > Myxococcaceae > Archangium. The sequence goes on from NZ_DASVWK010000061.1 coordinate 19,611, forward strand.
CTGTTGAAGGGGCGCCGGGTGAGGTGGGTGACGTAGATGCTCACCTCCTGCCCGTGCACCTTCATGAGGATGCGCGCCACGGTGCGCGGCTCGGTGCCCGGCTCCACGGGGAGCGGGTACTGCTCCACGGACTCCAGCGGGAAGCGGGAGATGATGCCCACGCCGTAGTCGCCGCCGTACAGGGCGGTGGTGCGGAAGTGGGCGTAATACGGCAGGCCCGTGCGCTGGGCCAGCTCGGCGGGCTGATGGAGCCCGTTGGCCCGCCGCGAGTTCACGTCCACTTCCTGGAGCGCGACGATGTCGGGCGAGGCGGAGCGGATGGTCTCGGCCACCTTGTCCAGGCCCCTGATGCCGGACTGGATGTTGAAGGTCATCACCCGGAGATCCCCTTCGCCCCGAGAGTTCGCGCTGTCGGGGGCCGCGTTGGCGCGGAGGGACGGGGAAGAAGCACATGCGACGGAAGTCGCGATGAACAGGCCGGCGAGGAGTCGGACGAGTTTCATTCGGGGGCGAGAGGATGTCAGCAATCCGTGGAGCCGTCTCCCGACCCTCCCGAGCCAGACAGGAGAGCACCCGGGCGAGCAACCCGTGGAAGACTCCGCTCCCTCTCGAAAGGATGCCTCGATGCACTTCCTCCGCCTCGCCGTGCTGCTCACCGCCACCAGCCTGCTGCCCGCCTGCTTCTCGCCCCTTGACTGCACCGAGGAGTTCCGCCCCTCGGTGCAGGTGAAGGTGGTGGACTCACAAGGCAGGCCGCAGCCGGACGCGCGCGTCACCTATGTCCAGGACGACCACCCCGAGCAGCAGGCCCAGTGCCAGCCCGCCATCGGCGCCACGGGCTGCGAGGAGTGGTGGGCCGGGCTCGACGAGCCGGGCTCGTTCGTCATCAAGGCCACGAGCGCCGATGGCACGCGCACGGCCGAGCGGCGCGTCACGGTCGGTGGGGACCTGTGCCACGCGAATACGGAGCAGGTGCGGCTCACCCTGCCGGACTAGGGACACCAGAGCACGGCGTTCCCGTTCTGGAAGGCTCCGTGAGATCCAAGAAAGGCCCGAAGCCTCAAAAGGGTGAAAGAGACCCGACCTTCGAAGCGTTCATTGCCCGCTTCTCTCTCTCTCCTGAGGCTCCACATGGACACCCCCAAGCTCGATCGTCCGCTCGGCGTGCAGGATCTGCCTCTGGAGCGGGATGTCTTCCTGCGCACGCTCATCCGTCACCTGGCGGGCACCCTGGAGGAGGTGGTGGGCCTGCCGGAAGCGTCCGGCTTCATCAGCGTGGTGGGCCAGCACATGGGGGAGGAGCTCAACGCCCTCTACCGCAAGGCCCTGGCCCTGCCGAGCCTCTCGCGCGAGCAGGTCGCGGACGTGCTGGTGGACCTGAAGGCCCGCATCAAGGGGGACTTCTTCATCATCGAGCAGGATGACGAGAAGATCGTCCTGGGCAACCGGGCCTGCCCGTTCGCCGAGAAGGTCGTGGGTCGCCCCTCCATGTGCATGATGACGTCCAATGTCTTTGGCGTCATCGCCTCGGAGAACCTGGGCTACGCGAAGGTCTCGCTGGAGCAGACGATTGCCCAGGGCCACCCGGGCTGCCGAGTGGTGGTCTACCTGCGGCCCACGGCCGAGGCCCAGGCCGCCTCGGGACGGGAGTACGTTCAGACGTGATGGCCGAGGGCCCTGCCGTCCCCCCTCTGTTCACCCAGCTCTGCCGCCTGCTCTCCGAGCCCCTGCTGCTGGTCTCGGCGGACGGCGTGGTGCTGGGTAGCAGTGCGACTGCCCGGTCCCTCCTGGGGCTGCGGGAGGTGGAACTGCATGGCCGCCGGCTCGTGGAGTTGGGCGGGGTGGAGGCTCCCGAGCGGGTGGCGGGCTACCTGCGCCTGTGCGCGCGCAGTCTGGAGCCGCTGCCGGGCTCGCTCACGCTGCGGTTGGCCAGTGGGGAGCAGGTGCGGCGCGGCTGCCGGGGCGCGCGCCTGGAGCCGGGCGGGTCCGGGCAGCCGCCGCTGGTGCTGCTGCGCCTGGCGACCGAGGCGCGGCAGGACAATACCTTCGGCCTGCTGAGCAGGAAGATCGATGAGCTGACGCGGGAGGTCACCCGTCGGCGCCAGGTCGAGGAGGAGCTGCGGCGCATCATGGACTTGCAGGAGCAGTTCATCGGCATCGTCAGCCATGACGTGCGCAGCCCCCTGTCCGCCATCCTGATGAGCGTCCGGCAGTTGCAGCGCCTCGAACTGGGGGAGCGCGAGCGCCGGGTGGTGGATCGCATCGAGCGGGGGGGCCAGCGTATCGAGCAGGTGGTGGGGCTGCTGCTGGACTTCACGCGGGCGCGGATGGGCCAGGGCATCCCGGTGCAGCCGCGGTTCCTGGACGTGCACGAGCTGTGTGCTCGGGTGGTGGACGAGCTGAAGGCGACACAGCCCCAGCGCTGGGTGGAGCTCCGAGGCGCGCCGGCCTGGGGCGTGGTGGATGCGGACCGCCTCTTCCAGGTGTTGGCCAACCTCCTCGAGAACGCCTGCAAGTACGGGACGGCGGACCAGCCCGTGACGCTGAGCACGGAGGAGGTGGGCGACGAGCTCCGGGTGGAGGTGCACAACGAGGGGGAGCCCATCTCGGCGGAGCTGCTCCCCAGACTCTTCGAGCCCTTCAGCCGGGGCGCCCAGACGGAAGAGACGGTGAAGCTCAGCCTGGGCCTGGGGCTGTACATCGTGCGGGAGATCGTCCACGCGCACGGCGGGAAGGTGGAGGTGTCCTCCACGCGCGAGACGGGGACGACCTTCACCCTGCGGCTGCCTCGCCAGCAGGCCGGGGAGCAATCCGGACAGTGCCCCGCCCAGGTGGCCGCGAGGCGTTGAGCAGGGCAGGGAGTTCGCCGCGGGCTCAGAGCCACGCGAAGGCGTCGCGCAGCGCCTCCCGGCCGCCGCGCTCGAGCACCTGCCCGTGGCACGGCACCACGCGGTCGAAGTCCCATTGGAGGACGCGATCCCTCCAGGCGCGCAACGCGGCCTTGTCCTTCACCATGGACTTGAGGTGCGAGGTAGGCGCCAGCCGGCCGTAGGCCCCGCCCAGCTTCAGGTACGTGCGCGTCAGCCACGAGGACGTCTCGTGGATGTTGAAGGCCACGTCGGTGAGCAACAGGGTGCGGCTCGGGCGGTGCAGGAAGACGAACTCCTCCAGCTTGGGGATGCCGTGCGTGAGGAGCTGCTCGATGGTGGGCGACTGGCCGACGTCCACCACGTCCGACAGCTCCACGTCGATGCGCAGGTCGGGCCGCTTCTTGCGCAGCCCGGGGGGCGCGAGCACCCTCGCCGACGGGTACGCGGCGGCCCAGTCCCCCATCGCGAGGTGGTGCATCACGTTGGGCGCCACGAGGAAGCGCACCGGCCCCAGCGCGTCCACCGCCTGGCGCACGGTCGCCTCCAGCTTCACGGGCGAGTGCACCCACAGGCCGCCGTCTGGCAGGCGGATGACGGTCATCCTCCCCCCCAGGTCCATGAGGCCTCCTACGCGGAAGGGGACATCCAGGACGAACAGGTCATCGGACAGCGGGCGCGGCATCGCGGGCTCCTTCGTTCTCGACCGAGGCGCGAAAAACTACCCGAGGATCCCCTCCCCTTTCTCGCGGATTGAGAGGAGCGTGCCCACCTCGGGAGTCCTTGGAAGGAAAAGGGCAGGCAGGGGTGCAATCGTTACAAGAAGGGAAATTCCGTTCCGGTAGAAAGGGGAGCCCTGGGCAACTCCTGCGGTCACCTTGAGGAGGGAACTTCCCTCTCGTTCCGAGGACTTGGCCAGGTACTCCCTCCCCGTGGGACGGGTGGGCCACGCTTTGCACAAGCAGCCGGGCGGAAGGAGGTTCCGCGTGTCCACCCGGTCCCAGTCCGCTGGCTTCACTCTCATCGAACTGCTGGTGGCGGTCGCCATCCTCGGTGTGCTGGCGACGCTCGCGGGCGTGGCGGTGTTCCATGGCACCGCGCGCGCTCGCGTCAGCAACGCCGCCTTCGAGGTGGGGGCGCTGTACACGGCCGCACAGATGCGGGCCACCAGCATGGGCGTGCCGCACTACGTCGTCTTCCATGACGATGGCACCGACTTCGGCGCGTACCTGCTGGAGCGGCCGGACTCGGTCGGCGCGTACAACTGGGCCAGCGATGACGTGCTGAACCCGGCCCTGGTCCGCGGCACCGTGCACGAGCGGCTCCGGCTCTCACGCGAGAGCGGCCTGGGCTTCGTGGACCTCTCGCGGCCCGGCCTCCGGCCCCTGCCCGCGCCCTTCGCCACCATCACGCTCACCCCCTCCGGCTCGGGCCGGCTGCTCGGCGGCTGCACCTTCTGCACCGCGGGCACCGGGGGCGCTCGTGGCGTCATCCGATTCTCCCCCGATGGCACCGTGCGCTTCCTCACGGGCAGCGCCGAGGCGGGAGGCGTCATCGCCTTCGCGCCCGACTCGCGTGGCGTCCAGTCCGGCATTCCCCGGCTGGTGGTCGTCGCCGCGCCGGCCGGTGCCATCCGCGTCTTCTAGGAGGACCCGTCACCATGTCTCCGACTCCTCGCGCCTCTCCAGTCCACGGCTTCAGCCTCATCGAGGCCATGGCGGCGCTCGCCGTCTTCTCCATCGGCATCCTCGGCGTGCTTCAGATGAACGTCCTGGCCAGCCAGCAGAACGGGCTGGCCCGGCGCCAGTCCACCGCGAGCAAGATCGCCCGCGACCTGGTGGACTCCTTCGAGCGTGTGCCCTTCCACCACGCGCTGCTGTCCGCCGAGAGCACCATCGACCCGGCGGATCCGCGCTTCACGCGCTTCGACGAGGCGGATGGACGGGTGAAGCTCTCGGACGCGGTAGCGCTCGTCGGGGGGCGCCCGCTGCTCGGGGCGGCACACGCCAGCGTGAGCGCCGAGGGCCAGTACGAGGTGGCCTGGCGGGTGGCACCCGTGAAGGGCTCGGACGGCAGCCTCGAGGCCCGCCGCATCCTGGTGATGGTGCGCTTCCCCACCACGGCCGGCGGCACCAAGCAGGTCAACGTCTGGGCCGTGAAGTTCAACCCCCAGGCCCTGGGCCGGGGCGGCGCGGCCATTCCGGAGATTTGAGCATGCGCGCGCCACAGGGCCCTCGGGGCTTCACCCTCGTCGAGTTGCTCGTCGGCACCGCCATCGGTGCCCTCGTGCTCACCGGCATCAGCCTCGTCTTCGTCTCGCAGGCCTCGCAGTACCAGGCCCACGCCAGCCGGCGCGCGGTGCAGTCCAGTGTCCGTCAGGCGCTCGGCTACATGGAGCGGCACGTGCGCAACGCGGGCTATGGCGTGGACCCGGACCGGGCCGTGCTCGCCTATGACTCGTATGACGCGGCCGGAGATGCGCGCGGCGACGGTTTCCCGGATGGCCTCTCCGTCCACTCGCGCGACCTGTACTTCCGCCGCCTCGCCACCAGCGTGGGCACGGACTTCCTGCGCTTCGACCGCGAGCTGCAACGGCCCCTGCGCAAGGGGGAGATCCTCCTCGTCCTCTGCCCCGGCGCCGTCCAGTACGCCTATGTGACGGTGGCGGAGACCACCTCGTCCAGTGCCACCTCCGTCAAGCTGGACACCACTCCGGCGCCGGTGGACTCGCCCGCGGGGCCTCCCGGCGCGCTCTTCCGCGAGCAGGCCCGGCTGGACGCGTCGTGCTTCCACGACGGCGAGCCGCCGGTGGTGGTGAAGGTGGAGCGCACCAGCTTCTACGTCGCCGCCTTCGACGATGACGGAGATCCGGCCACGCCGAGCACCACGCCCTACCTCATGCTGCACCGGGGGTTGGACATCAACGGGGATGGCGGCATCGACAAGGCCGACGCCACGCCCATCGCCGTGGGCATCGAGCAGCTCCAGGTGGCCTACATCCTCAACACCCTGGGAGACGCGGCGCCGACGCTCGTGGGCGTGGACGGCGCGGTGCCCTGGGGCGAGCAGTGGCACACCGGGACGCCCGAGACGGACAGGCCGCGCCTGCGGGATGCGTATGCCTCGCCTCGGCGCCTCACCTCGCACCCGGCCAACATCCGCCAGGTGCGCCTGACGCTCGTGGCGCGCAGCACCCAGAGAGACACCCAGCGCCCGGGAGACGATGTGCGCACCCCGGGAGCCACGGGCTCCGAGGGCCCCGCGCTGCCCTCCGGCGCCACGCCCTGGCGCCAGCTGGAGAACCTGGGCACGCCCGCCCAGCCCTTCGACCCGCGTGGCGGTGGCTTCACCCGCGCCGTGCTGCGCGAGGCCGTCACGCCCAAGAACCTTCTGATGCGCTCCCAATTCATCCCCGTCCACCGGGGAGGAGGTTGAGCCCATGTGCTCCCGTCCCAAGGCCCAGCGAGGCATGGCCCTCGTGATGGCCCTCATCGTCGTGGTCCTCTGCACCCTGTTGGTGGGGGGGGCCATCACCTTCACCGGCACCGAGCGCAACGCCGCGGTGCTCCAGACGCGCGACGACTCGCTCTCCGCCTGCACCCAGGCGGCGCGCAACCTCTTCCTCGCGCGCCTGCGGGTGCTCACCCCGGGCAACACGAATCAGGTGCGGCTCACCGAGGCGTACGGCCAGGGCCTCATCCTCTCGGGCCACTACACCGGCACGCCCGCCACGCCCGCGCCCGGTGGCCCCGCGGCTCCCACGCTGACGCATGTGGAGCGCCTGCCGGCCAATGCCGTGGGCGCCTCACGCGACTCGGCGCGGGACATCAGCAACACGCTCGGTGACGCCGCCGAGGGTGCCTATTGGTACTCCGTCACGGCGCTCTGCCAGGAGTACCCGGGCGGCCCCGAGCGCGAGGTCGAGTTCGTCGTCCGTGTCGGCCTTCAGTAGCCTTCCCCCAGGAATCCCCATGACTGCCCGGCGCACTCCGTACCGCCTGCTCTCCACCGCGCTCTTCCTGCTCACGCCCCTGCTGGCGCCGTCCGCATCCGCCCAGACGGAGCCCGCCGAGCCGAAGGCCGCCTGCTGCCAGCTCACCACCGCGATGACCTCCGACGCCCTGCGCGGCGAGGATCTCACCGGGGACGAGCGCTTCTTCATGAGCGAGGGCACCCCGCCCAACGTCCACTTCCTCATCGACACCTCGGCGTCCATGCGCGAGCTGCCCCAGGTGAAGGAGGGGGACCACGAGACCTTCTTCGCCTCGGGCGACGGCTGCACCCAGCCGGACCTGCTCGCGGTCCAGAACGCCAACGGGTGGGACCCGAACGTCGCCTACCCGGTGCCGGACCCGGACCACGCCAACCTGTTCCGCGACGACAAGCTCTACGCCTACATGTTCTGGGAGGACCTCAACAACCCGACCTCCAACTGGAACACGAAGGAAGAGGCCTGCGCGGCCCAGCACTCGACGTCCACGGACCCGACGCGGGCGCTCTACAACGCGTGCCTCTCCTGCCTCCAGACGAAGGGCTTCTACAAGCGACCGGGAGCGACGGGCGCCAGGCCGGGCACGGACCCGCGGCGCCTCACCTTCGTCTTCACCGGGCGCTTCCTCAACTTCAACCCGCCCAAGTACGTGACGGCCAAGGCCACGCTCAAGTCCATCCTCAAGGACATGCGGCGGGTGCGCGTGGGCATCAGCTACTTCGACGCGGACAACTCGGTGCACGGCGCGCTGATGGCCACGCCGCAGGGCCCCTCGTGCGAACAGCTCCGCGCGGACCCCACCGCCTTCCAGACGGTGCGCCCCAGCTACCTCTCGGCCGTGGACGGGCTGCGCTTCAAGGCCGCCACCCCGCTGGCCGAGTCGCTCCTCAACCTCGGGCAGTATTTCTCCTCGAGCAACGGCCTCTACACGGACACCTTCGGCTTCGACGCGAGCTACCTCAAGTCGGGCTTCCAGAACGCGGCCCTCGCGCGCCCGGAGCGCAGCTGGTGCTGGAGCTGCCAGGCCACCTCCATCGTCATCGTCACCGACGGCGAGCCGAGCGCCGATGACCATGTCCCCGCCGCGAGCATCGAGCGCCTCAACGGCGGCCCGGTGACGTGTCCCGCCACGGAGCCCTGCGCGGAGGACGCGCAGCACAAGCTGGATGACGTGGCGAAGCTGCTCGCCACGGAGGATCTCCAGCGCGGCAGCCCGGAGGTGGTGGGCGACTTCGACACCGCCGGCCGGCAGAGCCTCACCATCCACGCCATCGGCTTCGGGGTGAACGCCAACATCCTCAAGAACGCCGCCCGGGTGGGAGGCGGCCTCTACCACCAGGCCAATGATGGCGCGGGGCTGAAGAAGGCCCTCCAGGACATCATCGCCAACGTGGACCGGCGCGCCACCTCCTTCTCGGCGGCGTCCGTGTCCGGCACGCAGCTGTCCGGGGCGGGCGGCACGCTGGTGCCCCGCCTGCGCCCGGGTCGGGACCGGGACGAGTCGTGGCGCGGCTACCTCTACCGCTACAAGCTCGCCTCGGAGCTGCTGCTCGGCTGCAAGCCCGCGCTGGCCACCCAGCCGGGGGGAGACCCGAAGGACCTCAACGCCGACAAGGACTGCGAGGACCTCCACCTCATCGACGCGGACGGCGAGGCCGTCGTGGAGAACGAGCTGGGCGACTTCGTGAAGCTGAAGGACCGACTGGTTCCGGCGCGTCCCTTCTGGGAGGCGGGCCAGCAGCTCAAGTCCACATCGGCGCCGACGCAGCGGTGGAAGACGCGCAACATCTACACCATCGTGGACAACGGGGGCCCGGGGGGCGCCGGTCCGGACGGGCGCATCGACACCCACGACACGCCGGTGGCCTTCACCGAGGAGAACGCCTCCGCGCTGCGCGCCTCCCTCGGCATCGGCGAGGGCGGGTGCACGGTGGCCGGCGAGAAGCTGGGCCCGGACGACTGCACCCGCGCCGTCATCCGCTACTACCGTGGCGCGGACCTGCTGAACGCGGACGTGGCCCGGCGCGACTTCGACCGGCCCTTCCTGCTGCACGACATCTTCCACTCGGCGCCGCAGAGCGTGGAGCCGCCCATGCCGCGGGCCTTCTGTGGCTTCTCGCAGCAGTGCCTCCAGACGCTCCACGACGGCCGGACGCCGCAGCAGACCTACGCGCTGTCGGGCACGAGCCGCACGCAGGGCGCCTATGACGAGTACGTGGCGCGCCACAAGGACCGGGACCGGGTGGTGCTGGTGGGCTCCAACGGCGGCATGCTCCACGCCTTCCACAACGGGCGCCGCACGGGGGAGGACCCCATCACCGGCCTGCCCCAACATGACGAGGGCACGGGCGAGGAGCTGTGGGCCTTCGTCCCGCCGGACCTGCTGCCCCGGCTGATGCCCAAGCTGGGCCGGCACGGCTGGTTCGTGGACGGCACGCCCATGGTGCGCGAGGTGTGGCTGGACGGAGTGGGCACTCCGGGCGACGCGATGGCCGACGGGAAGAAGCAGGCCAGCGAGTTCCGCACCGTGGCCGTCGTGGGCTCGGGCACGGGCGGGGTGCACCGCTTCGCGCTGGACGTGACGGCGCTGCTGCCCAGCCCGGGCGCGGCACAGGCCGGCCGCGCGCCAGCCCAGAAGGGGGACTTCCTGTGGATGTGGCCGCAGCCGTGCGACCCGCTCGCGCTCCAGCTCGGCGAGAGCGATGGCCACTTCTCACCCCGTCCGCCGCCCATCGGCCCGGTGGCCATGGCGGACCCGGAGGGCCCGTGGCG
>NZ_DASVWK010000062.1:0-6711 GCF_036389735.1 Archangium sp.
GAAGGGCCTGTCGATGACGCCGTTGACCAGCTCGATGACGCCGAGCACCTGGCCGCGCGCGATGAGCGGCACGGCGACGATGGAGCGGGTGCGGAAGGTGGACGCGTCGTCGAAGCGCGAGGCGAAGGCCGGGTCATGGGACACGTCCTCCACCAGCCGGGCCGTTCCCGTGGCGAACGCCGTGCCGGCGATGCCCTCGCCGGGGGCCAGCTGGAGCCCCTTGAGCACCTCGGCCCCCTCCCCCACGGCGATCTCGAAGTAGAGCTTCCCCGTTCGGTCGTCCTGGAGCAGGAGCGACCAGTTGCGGGGCCTCAGGAGGCTGCGCACCTTCTCCATCATCAGGTTCAGCACCTCGCGCACGTCGAGCGTCGAGGTGAGTGCCTTGGCGATGTCGTTGTAGGCGGCGAGTTGCTCCACCGTGCGCGTCATGGCCGCGAGCAGGTCCGCGGGATTCATCCAGATCCACTCCAGGGCGCAGTTCTGCTAGAGGCCAGCCGTAACATGCACATACCAGTGGGTCAAACCCGGCTCGTTCTCGCGTCCGCTTCGCCGCGTCGGCGCGAGTTGCTCGGCCAGCTCGGGCTGAGCTTCGTGGTGTCCGCGGCGGACATCGACGAGACCCCCCAGCCCGGCGAGCCGGCCACAGCCTACGTCCTGCGTCTGGCCCGGGAGAAGGCCCGTGTGGTGGCGACCCGGAATCCCGGGGCCTGGGTGCTGGCGGCCGACACCACCGTCGTCCGCGGGGACGAGCTGCTCGGCAAGCCCCGGGACGAGGCCGAGGTCCGCGAGATGATGGGCCGGCTGTCGGGTAGGACACACGAGGTGCAGACGGGCGTGGCCCTCGCGGGCCCCGGAGGCGAGCACTCGACGGTGGTGCGAACCCGCGTCACGTTCCGTTCACTGAGCGTGGGGGAGATCGCCTGGTACGCGGGGACCGGCGAGTCCCTGGACAAGGCGGGCGGTTACGCCATCCAGGGAAAGGGCGGATTCCTGGTGGAGAAGATCGAGGGCAGCCCCACCAATGTCATTGGCCTGCCCCTGGGCGAGACGCTGGAGCTGCTCGCCCGGGCCGGCGTGCCCCTCCCCTGGAGTGCCCCATGAGCGGTGTCGCGGAGCGGCTGACGGAGGTACGGGAGCGGGTGGAGAAGGCGTGTGCCCGCGCGGGCCGGGAGCCCGGGTCCGTCACCCTGGTGGCGGTGTCCAAGCTGAAGCCGGCGGCCCTCATCCGCGAGGCGTACGCGGCGGGGCAGCGGGACTTCGGGGAGAACTACGCGCAGGAGCTCCGGGACAAGGCCGCGGAGCTGGCGGACCTGGAGGGCCTGCGCTGGCACGCCATCGGTCCGCTCCAGACGAACAAGGTGAAGTACGTGGCGAAGGCCGCCCTGTCCTTCCACGCGCTGGACCGGCTGGAGGTGGCCCAGGAGCTGTCCCGCCGCCGGATGGAGTCACCCCTCCCCTGCTACGTGGAGGTGAACGTGGGCGGGGAGTCCTCCAAGAGCGGGCTGGCGCCGGAGGCACTCGGGCCCTTCCTGGAGGCCGTGCGCGCACTGCCGGGGCTGCGGGTGGAGGGACTCATGTCGCTGCCCCCGCCCACCGAGGACGAGCAGGTGGCGCGCGGCTACTTCCGCACGCTGCGGGAGCTGGCCCGGCGGCACGGGCTGACGGGCCTGTCCATGGGCACCACCCACGACTTCGAGCTGGCCATCGAGGAAGGGGCCACCCTGGTCCGGGTGGGCACCGCCATCTTCGGCGAGCGCTCCTGAGGCCCCTACCCCTCGGGGCTCACAGTTCCTTGAACTTGAAGCGGCCGTTGTCCAGGGCCTTCACCACGAACTCCATGCCGCAGTAGTTGCAGAGCACCTCCTGCCCATCCGAGAGCGGCTCCTCGGTCGGATTGTTGGCGTTGCAATCCGGGCAGTCGAAGTCCTTGCGGCTCCCCTTCGGGCCCGAGTCCTTCTCGTCATCATCCTCGTAGTGGTTCAACGCCATGACGTTCCTCCGGGGGCGGGAGACTACCAGCCTCGCGAGGGGAAACGAGCCCCCTGCTCACTCGGGCTCCCCCCCGCCAGGTCGGATGCTGGACGACCGGGCCCCACCTGCCTCCCGCGCGAGCGGGCATGAACGGTGGAATTCGCGGTTGAATGGGCCCTCGCCACATCCGTCCATGAGGATGCAGCAGGACGCCGTGTTCTGGCCGTGGAGTTGGCGCGTCAGGAAGCGGCTGCCTACTTTCCGCACCTGCCATCTGGCCAGGTCGCGGGGACCGAGCCAGGAGCCATCGATGCGGAAGCAGTTCAAGGGAATGTTCACCGGGTTGCTGTTCAGCCTCCTGCTGTCGGGGTCCGCCCTGGCGCAGGGAGAGGCCCAGACAGCCTTTGGCCCCGGCGAGCAGGCGCGCTACCGCGTCCAGTACCTCGGGGTGACCGCGGGCTCGGCGCAGGTGACGGTGGGTGCGCCCATGAAGCAGTGGGGCAAGGAAGTGTGGCCCCTCATCGCGGTGGCGAAGACGGAGTCGGTGACGGGCGTGTGGCCCATCAAGGACAAGTTCGTCTCCTACTGGGACTTCGGCACGCAGCGGGTGCTGGGCTCGGACATGATGGAGGACGAGAACCGCCGCCGCCGCCGCGTGCGCGTGAAGCTGAGCGATGACGGCCGCTCCGCCCAGGTGGTGAAGCAGAAGGAGGGCGAGACGCCCCGCGAGTACACCCACGAGCTGGCCGAGGGCACGCTCGACATCGCCGGAGCCACCTTCGCGCTGCGCAACCGCGTGCTGGAGGTGGGCAGGGAGTACGCCTATCCCGTCTTCACCGGCTCGAAGAGCTTCCAGATGAAGGCGAAGGTGGAGGCGAAGGAGACGCTCTCCACGGACCTCGGAAAGCAGGAGGTGTACCGGCTGCGCGTGTACACCGAGTTCTCCGGCAACCTGAAGTCCAAGCGCGACATGGTGGCCTGGCTGACGACGGACGCGCGGCACGTGCCGGTGCGCGTCGAGGCGGAGCTCGCCCTGGGCGCGCTCGTCGCGGAGCTCACGGGCTACGAGCAGGGCAAGGTCGTCCAGCCGGCTCCGACGGCAACGGCCAAGAACGATACCTAGCGGAGCGGCCCTCGGTGGCCGCGGACAGGGGGAGACATGGGGGCGGGTTGGGCGGCACAGTGGATGCTCGCGGGGATGATGGCCGCGACGCCGGAGCCGCGGGTGGTGTCCTCACTGGAGAAGGTGCGGCCGGGTGTCGAGGTGAAGGGGGAGAAGGAAGCCCGGGTGAGTCTCGCGCGAGGTGAGTGCGAGGCCGCCCAGGTGGTACTCCCCCCGGGCCTGTCCCGCGTCCAGGTGAAGCCGCTCGCGCTGCGTGGACCGGGCGGCGCGCCGCTGGAGGCCGCGGTGTGGCGCGAGGCCTTCCTCGACGTGAAGACGCCCTCCAACGCGAAGGGAGCCACCGGGCCCTGGCCGGACGCGCTGGTGCCGGTGGAGGCCCCGGCACAACCGGGAGTGCCCACCGTCCTCGACGTGGAGCTGTGCGCGCCCGAGGCCCAGGCACCGGGCACGTACCAGGGCGCGCTGCGCGTGGAGGCGGATGGCAAGCCGCTGGCGCCCGTCCCCTTCACCGCCGAGGTACAGCCCTTCGTCCTCCCGGCCACGGCCTCGCTGCCGACGAGCTTCGGCGTCTCGCTCTACACCATCGCCAAGGCGCACGGGCTGAAGCCCGAGTCCCCGGAGGCCCGCGAGCTGCTCGGGGCCTATGCGCGCGAGCTGCTGGCGCACCGCATCAGCGCCCATGGCATGAGCATGGACGCGCCCCCGGTGCGCTTCGAGGGGGGCAAGGCGGTGGTGGATTTCCGCGCGTACGACGCGGAGATGGCGCCCTTCCTGGAGGGAAAGGCACTGCCCTCGGGGGCCCGCTTCACCACCGCCGAGGTGCGTGACAGCCGCCTGGCCCGCACGGACTCGGAGAAGGAGGCGTACTACCGCGCCTTCGCCGAGCACTTCCGCCAGAAGGGCTGGCGCGCGCAGCTCTTCTTCTACGCCAAGGACGAGCCCAAGCCCGAGGACGTGCCGCTCGTGCGCTCCCAGGCGCTGCGCGTGCGCGCGGCCAGCAAGGACGTGCCGGTGCTCGTCACCGCCCCGTTGGACGAGGCGCTGCGAGGCTCGGCGGACATCCTCACCCCCACCCTCAACTGCTTCTTCCCGCGCCCCGGGCCACAGACGTGCCGCAACGTCGTCCCGCTGCCGGCGCTGCGCGGCAAGCTCGCGCCCCAGACGAAGGTGTGGTGGTACCAGAGCTGCAACTCGCACGGCTGCACCGGCGGCCCCGCCGAGGAGGCCGAGGTGGAGACGGCCTACAGCGGCTGGGCCTCGTACATGGTGGACCACCCCGCCCCGCTCAACCGGGCCATGGGGCCCCTGGCCTTCAGCGCCGGCGTGGACGGCGAGCTCTATTTCGACACCGTCTACGCCTACAACACGAAGAAGGATCCCTGGCAGGACATCTTCGAGTTCGGCGGCAATGGCGACGGCACCCTCTTCTATCCCGGCACCCCGGCCCGGCCCGGCTTCTCCCGCCACCAGCCCGTGACGTCCTTGCGCCTCAAACACATCCGCGACGGCCTGGAGGACTACGAGTACCTCCGGCTGCTGGACGCGCTCGGCGAGCGCACGTTCGCTCGGGAGGCCGCGCGTCGACTCGCCCGCTCGGGCTATGAAGTCGAGACGGACACCCGTCAGTGGGCGCAGGTGCGCCAGGAGATCACCACCCGGCTGCGCAAGCGCTGGGAAGCAGTCCGTCCAAAGCGAATCGAAGCACCGAAGTGATCCGGAGACCCTTCACCCTGGAACCAAGGATGATCGCCATGCGTCCCGCCCTCGCGGCCCTGATCTTCAGCTTCTCCTCCGCTGCCTGGGCCCAGCTCCCGGACTCGGACACCTCGGATGACCACAAGGCGCCGCCGCCCGCTCCGGCCGCGAGCGCCATTCCCCGCTGCGCGCAGAGCCTGCCCACCCTGCGAGCCCCGCTGGCCTTCTCCGCGGGCGAGGTGCTCGAGTTCGACCTCGACGCCATGGGCGCCAACGCCGGCAAGATGACGATGCAGGTGCAGAAGAACCAGAACGGCTCGCTGCCCGTGCAGATCAAGGTGCAGACCAACTCCTTCTTCTCGAAGGTGCGCCGGGTGAACGCCACGGCGATGAGCTACCTGCACCCCAAGACGCTGCGGACCTCGCGCTACACCGAGGACGCCACGGAGAACGAGGCGCGCCGCACGGTGGACGTGGCCTTCAACACCAAGGACCGCAAGGTCCGCGTGGACTACGTCATCAAGGGCAAGCCGGGCCGCAACGACTACTCCTACGACCACGAGGGCCTGGACGTGGGCGGCGCCATCTACATGATGCGCCAGCTGCCCATGAAGGAGGGCCTGTCCGTGTGCTTCGACGTCTACGGCGTGCGGCGCATGTGGCGCATGACGGGCACCGTGCTCAAGCGCGAGCACGTGTCGCTGCCGCTCGGCGAGTTCGAGGCCTGGCACCTGTCCGGCACCGCGGTGCGCCTGGACAAGCCGTCCATGACGCGCGAGGTCCACGTGTGGATTTCCGACGACGAGCGCCGGCTGCCGCTGGCGGCCGTGGGCAGCATCGACCTGGGCGCGGTGCGCGCCACCCTGACCTCCTACGCTCGTCCAGGCGAGAAGGCGAAGCAGGCCCAGGGCAAGGAGCAGCTCAAGTGGTAGAGGCGTGACGCACCAGCCCCGCCGCCTGCGACAGCCGGCGGCGGACGCGCGTCACCACGTCCTCCAGCACCGCCAGCCGCTGGTGCACGAGGTAGTCATCCCCCGCGTCGAGCAGGGCCAGGGGCGACAACCTCCGCGACTGGAGCGTCTCGAGCACATCGGTGAAGTGGGCCTCGACATCGCCGAGCGCCTCGAGCCCCTCCCGAAGGTCATCCTCCAGGAAGTCCAGCAGCACGGTGGAGTCGGCGCGCGCGGGCAGCGACTGGCCAAGGTTCTCCATCGCCTGCTGGAGCGGATCGCTCTCCGCGCGGCTCAGCGTCGCGCGGACCGGCATGAGGGCGGTAGAGGGCGTCGTCATGTGCGACAAGCTACAAGCCAGTAGCAGAGGGTCAATTTTTCGCACCCGCTCGCCAGAGGGAGCGGGTGCGTCCTCGCTCAAGGCGAAGGCGTGCCGCCAGCCGGAGCGCCCACGCCTCCTGCGGGGGCCCCGGTCGCCGTGCCCGTGCCCGCGGCGCCGCCCGTGCCCGTGCCCGCCACGAGACCCGGCACCGCGACCGCGCCAGGGGCCGCCCCCGGAGCCGTCGTGGGCGAGACCGTGCTCCCGGGCGGCGTGGCGGAGACCGGCTGCGAGTTGAGCGGTGGCGGCGTGGCGATGAGCGGCACCGCCTGCTGCGCGTTGAGCGGCGAGGGGCCGGCGACGAGCGGCACCGGCTGCTGCGCGTTGAGAGGCTGGGGCGTGGCGACGAGCGGCACCGCGGGCGTCTGCACCTGCTGCGGGCTCGGCGTGCGCACCACCCCGCTCGTCACCCGAGTCCCACCGAAGGCGAACTCCGGCCCGGGCACCCCGGGCACCAGTGGCACCACGGAGAACGAGCCGGTGGTGGACAGGAACTGGGACGTCTGCGGCGCTGGCGTCAGCGGCACGAAGCCACCCACCGCGGCCGGGGGCAACTGGCTGGCGATTTGTACGCGCGAGGGATCCTGGAAGCC
>NZ_DASVWK010000063.1:0-11925 GCF_036389735.1 Archangium sp.
CGGAGGGTCTTGGTCTCCCCCTCCACGGCGTCCACGGCCTTCTTCCACTTCTGGACGATCGCCCCCTGGGCGGCGCGCGTCGCCTCGTACTGGGCGAGGTAGTCCTGCCAGGCGGCGTCCTCGTCGTTGAGCTGCGCCTCGAGCGCGGCCAGTTCATCGCGCCGGGCCACCAGGGCCTGCTCGGCGCGATAGACGCGATCCATGGTGCGCGGACAGTTGGGTTTGCCCGCGAGCCTGTCCCTCGCGAGGTCCCCCAACTGGAAGATCAAATCGTCGTAGCTGTCGGCCTTGGCCATGCCCGCCGTTTTACGCCCAAGGCGAGCGGGCTGTCAGCAGGCTCGGTTACTCGGCGGGAGCGGCGGCGGCCATCTGGGTCTCGCCCACGGCGGCCTGGGCGGCCCCCTCGGCGAGCGCGAGCAGCTCCCGGGAGCGATCCTGCTCCTCGGTGCGGTTGAGCTCGCAGACCCAGGCGCTGGACAGGTCCGCGTGCTGGCGGGCCAGTTCGGCGGTGGACTCGTAGCGTGCGGCCGAGGCGCGGGCGAAGGCCCCCTCCCGGCGCAGCTCCATCACCGTGTCCTCGTCGAGTGTGATCTCCTCGGGCGGCACGGGCAGCGGCCCGCGGCCGAGCGCCGCCAGCCGGGCCAACAGCCGCGAGGCGTGTGCCCTACAGAAAGCGGCGAGTACCATCAGCCGCGCCCGCCCGCGGCTATCGCCCAGGCGTTCGGCGAGCATCGTCATGCGACGCGCCGAAACCACCTCGGATTCCCATGCCGCGGCCAGCGCCGCGGCCAAGCGGGTATGCCTAGCACCCATCAGCCCTCCCCAAGTCCTGCCCCCAATCCCGCGACCAAGGTAGGAACGGATGCGCGAGGATTCAACCGACTCAGCCGAGAGCGCGCTCCATCAACCAATATCCGCCGGCCGCGAGGATGAGGAGCGACAGGGCACGCACCGTGGGTTGATGGACCCGAGGCCGCCGTTGCAGCACCCGGACGAGCGGCAGCAGCACGGCGACGACGGCGGCCTGGCCCAGCTCCACGCCCAGGTTGAAGCCCAGCAGGCCCGTCACCACCGCGTCCCCCAGGCCGTAGCCGCTCAGCACGCTGGCGAAGCCAAAGCCGTGCACCAGTCCGAAGAGGAACGTGAGGAGGGCCCGGTGGCGGTGCTCGCGCAGCACCAGGTTCTCCACCGCCACCCAGATGATGGACACGGCGATGGCCGCCTCCACCCAGCGTGCACGGGCCTCGTCCAGGAGGATGAAGCCCAGCGCGGTGGCTCCCAGGGTGAGCGAGTGCGCCACGGTGAAGGCCGTCACCAGCAGCAGCACCCGCCGGAAGCTCCCCCCCACCAGCAGCAGCGCCAGCAGGAAGGCCAGGTGATCCACCCCCAGGAAGATGTGGGTGAGCCCCAGGATCACCCAATCGAGCAGCCCCGAGACCTGCTCCCGCTCCGGGTGTCCCGGTTCCGACACCACGAGTGTGGGCTGGGTGGCATCCGCGAAGCGCTGGCCCCGCTCGCCCTGCACGGAGCTGCCGAGCACCACCTTGTAGTTGGAGGGCAGCAGGGACAGCAGGGAGAAGCGCTGGCGCAGCTCTCCGGGCGGACAGGTGAAGCTCGCGCCCAGCTCCACGAACGTCTCGCGCACCCAGGCCGTGGCCCCCGTCCGGGCACAGGGCTGGCCTCCGGCGGTGAGGGGGATGGCGTCCCAGATGCCCACGGCCAGCGCCGGGGCGCGCGCGTCCAGGTCCGCCTGGGTGAGCACGCCATCCTCGTCCGCGTCCGCGGGAATGAGGAGGCCGAGCGTCTGCGCGGTGAGGGTGATGCGCTCGCGCACCTCGGGCCCGCTCGCCTCGGGGCGCCAGAGCTGCGCATACAGGATGTCCGCGTCATGCGCGCCCGCGCTTCCCCCCACCAGCAGGAGGGCGAGGGGTACCGCCAGTCGGACCGTCCGCCACATGGGCTCCGGAGACTGCCCCCGGTCGCCCGCCGCCGTCTACTCCTCGATCACCTGCAGGTGGAGCTGCTGCCGGCCACTCAAGCCCCCGTGCCGGGAGCCGCAGCGCGGGCAGTAGAGTTGCGCGTCCCAGTCCCAGAGGGCCTTCACCTCCTCGCCGCAGCACACCAACGGAATGATCCGCAGATCATCCGGATCGTGGGCCATCGGCCCGGGCAGCGCCTCGGGCTCCACGCTGACGAAAGTGGGCCGGGGGTTCAACGAGAGGGTGCGCGACACGTAGGCGAGCTGCTCGTAGCGCACGTGGTTGGCCCAGGCTCGCGCCAGGGCCTCCACATGGGCCTGCTGCGCGGGGGTGAGAAACTCGTCCCCCGTTGCCCGGTGGCCGCAGTACAGGCACCACCAGTCCGGCACCTCGTCGAAGCTCTCGTGCGCGTTCTCGAAGGGAAAGAGCGACGCCAGCCTCCGCTGGAGGATGCTCGCGTCATGGCGGCACGGGCGCGTCTTGAAGTCCCGGTGGCACTCCGGGCACTCGCGCCTCACGAAGCCGCTCGCGTCGCGCGGCAGCTCCAGACTGATGATGGCGGGCGCCCGGCTCATGCGAGCGCCCCTCGCCCCCTCCGCGCCACCGCGAGGATGAGGGTCACCATTGAAAAGAGCAGCAGCAGGTGGACCCACTGGCCCTCGGTCGATCCACTGATCATTCCGAGCACCCACAATACGAACAGGATCGCGCTCATCGTCCAGTACACGCCGCCCGCTCCTCTCCCCTAGCCCCGCAACCGTGCGCCAAGGTGAGTCGTGTCGGGCTTCGTTGCAACCCCTCCTTTCGACAGTCTCACCGTGGGCAAACGCCTTCCCAGATCGGACTTTTTTTCCGGCACGTTCCGTCCCACCAGCGACAGGGCCCACGTGATTCCAGGGGGTTGCGGTGGTGGCACGGGGACTGCTTTGGGCCGGCGGCATCAGCGACAAGGGGAGCGCGAGCAGTGTGGTCGCGCTGGGGAGGGTGTGATGCGAGGGTGGACGGTGGCGCTGGTGATGGCGGGAGTCCTGGTGGGCAGCGGGGCGCGAGCTTTTCAGCCTTACTTCCCGGGGGAGAACAGTCCCGAGATGGTGGAACTACGAACGAAGCTCGCCGCCAAGGAGGCCCACCTGGCGCGGCTCGAGGAGGAGGCGGCGCTCTACGCGGAGGCCGAGGGGCTGGGGGTGGCGGCCGCCGTGCAGGCCTCGCAGCTGCCCGAGCGGCAGCAGCGGCGTCTGGCGATGGCGATCGTCCGCGAGGCCAAGCGCAACAACCTGGATCCCATGCTGGTGGTGGCGCTGATCCGCTGCGAGAGCTCGTTCAACAACTACGCCATCTCCCCGGTGGGAGCCATGGGGCTGATGCAGGTGATGCCGGACACGGGCATCTACCTGGCGGATAAGGCGGGCTTCAAGCTCCAGCGCCACACCAATCTGTTCGATTCCGAGCTGAACGTGGAGCTGGGGACGGCCTACCTGGCGGATCTGATCTCCCGCTTCGGCTCGGTGGAGAAGGCGCTGGTGGCCTACAACGCGGGCCCGGGGCTGGCCGTGAAGATCCTCGCCAAGAAGGACAAGCGTGATCGCTTCATGGCGGGCTATCCGGCCAAGGTGATGCGGGAGTTCCGCCGCCTGAAGACCCAACAGGAGCGCGAGTTGCCCCGGACGGAGAGTCAACAGAAGGCTTCCAACGAGCCGGAATGACCAGTGGCGAACAAAGTGCGCGCTCTCTGCCAGACAGTGAGTCGGTTTTTTCCGACCTGAGGCTGCAAACCTGAGAGATCGGGGGCACTGTACGTCGCCGGTCTTTGTGTGCCGGGGTGGGTGGTTCCACTCCGGGCCGGGCGTACCCAACACGTCCCGGTTCCCTTGGACGCACGTGGCATTGAGGAGAGACGAACCATGGCGGGGCTGGAAATTCAGCAGGAAGAACTCGCGGGACGGTTGACCCTGCGGCTCACGGGTACACTGGATGGCCGGACCGCGATGCAGCTGCGCAGCTCCCTGAAGGAGCTGGGAACGCGGGAAGTGGTGGTGGACTTCACGCACCTGCGCGAGTTTCGTGACTCCGCGGTGGGCGTCCTCACCAATGACTTGAGCGAGCGCAAGGTTCAGTTCCGGGGCCTGGCCGGGCACCACGAGCGGATGTTCCGCTACTTCGGCCTGACCACCGGCACCCTTTCGCCAGCGCGCGCGTACTACACGCCGGAAGAAGTCCTGGCCTGAGTCGTAGACGTAGACGTAGACAATGAGTGACCCGCTGCCTACCCGCGGCGGGAACTCGTTGCGCAATTGGTGAAGCGAGGCCCGCGGCCCAAGTCCCATCCTGGGGACTCGTGGAAGCGCCGAGCGACCCGGAGCCTCTCCTCCCGCTCCTGGTTTTCCTGTTCGCTGCTCGTCATTGTTCGACAGTGCCCTCTCTTCGTGTCAGCTGGTTGTGCTAGAGCTGCAAGAAATCAGTCCCAGCTGAATCGGAGGGGTGTTTTGTCGACACGTATGGCAGCAGCAGCTTGCAATCTTCTCGTGATCGCGTCGCTGGTGGGAAGCTCCCTGGGGTGTAACACCCCGCCCTCCTCGCTGGAGGAGGAGCTCCTGGAGCAGCAGGCGCAGGCGGTGATCGAGGACAACGGTCTGGCCACCAACGGTCTGGCCACCAATGGCCTCGCCACCAATGGCCTCGCCACCAACGGTCTGACCACCAGCTCTTTTTCGTCCTGGTTCGGCGCGGCCCCCGCGACGAACGCCCAGTTGATGAAATACCTGATTGGCTGCGCCGTGCCGGAGGGGCAGGTGCGCACCTACACCGACCCCAACACGGGACAGAGCTACACCTGGGCCGGCAAGCTGGGACTGGCGAGCAATTGGGGCTCGGGGCGGGCCGCGACCGAGCAGGAAGAGCAGGTCATCTCCGCTTGTCTGGCCGCTCACGCCAACCCGTACGGGATGAAGGTGGGCTTCTCCATCCTCGGGCTGAACGCGGAAGGTGTGGAGATTCCCTTCACCGCCCAGGAGCTGGGGGACTTCAACGTCCGCGAGGCGTGCTTCTTCGGCAACCTCTTCCGGGGTCAGGGCCTGTACGCGGGAAATGATCGCACGCAGCTCGACTCCTCGAAGAGCACCAACCGCGGCTGTGGGCTGTCGGGCGTCTCCAACGGGGAGAACCCGGTCTGCCCGGCCATCGTCCGCTTCGGCGCCTGTGACTCGTCCCATTGCGTGCCGGACGCGACTGGGACCTACTACACCCAGTGCACGTACAATGGTGTGAGCTACCGTCCGGTGACGACTCGCCTCCAGGCCACCTCCGTCAATACGTGCGGCGATGGCTTCTGCCAGGTGAGCGAGCAGTGCGGCGTGGGCAAGAGCGCCGACAACTGCTCGGACTGCGGCGCCTGCCCGTAGGCCCCGCATGAGCGACGAGCAGCGGCCACCCCATGGGGAGCCAGGGGAAGATCTCCTCGGCAGGACCCTCATCGTGAAGCGCATGCCAGAGGACGTCCGGGCCCCACCGCCCGTGCCGTCCCTGGGGCCGGACGCATCCACGCCCACCACGGGCGTGGCCACGCGCACCGCGCCTCCCGCGCTGAGCCCCCTGGCCAACCGCTACATCGTCCTCGATGTGCTCGGCCAGGGCGGCATGGGCACGGTGACGGCCGCCTATGACACACGGCTCGACCGGCGGGTGGCCCTCAAGCTGCTGCACCCGCGAGCGGACCAGGAAGGTGCCCAGCAGCAGATCCGCATGCTGCGCGAGGCCCAGGCCATGGCTCGCTTGAGCCACCCCAACGTGGTGGCCGTCTATGACGCGGGCACGCTGGAGGACGGCACCGTCTTCATCTCCATGGAGCTGGTGGAGGGGCAGACGCTGCGCCACTGGTGTCTGGCCCACGAGCGGCCCTGGCGCGAGGTGCTCGCGGTGTACCTGGAGGCTGGCAGGGGGCTGGCGGCGGCCCACGCCGCGGGGCTCGTGCACCGGGACTTCAAGCCGGAGAACGTGCTGGTGGGCAAGGACGGGCGGGCGCGGGTGACGGACTTCGGTCTGGCGCGCATTGGAGACCCGCCCTCGTACGCCCAGGGCCCCGAGATGGAGGAGCCGCACCTCGCCCAGGGTTTGGAGAGCGAGACCGGGATGCTGATGGGAACGCCCCGGTACATGGCCCCCGAGGTGATGCTGGGGCAGCCGGTGGATGCGCGCAGCGACCTGTTCTCGTTCTGCGTGGCGCTCTACGAGGCCCTCTACCGACAGCCCGCCTTCCCAGGAGACACCGTCCCCGCGCGCTGGGAGGCGCAGCGCACCGGGCGCATCAACCCGCCGCCCGCGCAGTCCCCGGTCCCCGCGTGGATGGCCAGCAGGGTGCTGCGGGGGCTGCAACTCGCTCCCGAGCAGCGTCCCCCTTCCCTCCAGGCCCTCATCTCGGACCTGGAGGATGATCCGGACAGCCGGCGCCGGGCACGGCTGCGCGTCGCCGGTCTGATCGCCGGAGTCACCTCCCTGGTGGTGCTGGCGCTCGCCGGGTGGATGCACGGCTACACACGGGACTGCGGGAACCTGGAGCAACGGTTGGTGAGCGTCTGGGACATGCCCCTCCAGGCCGGAGTGCGGCGGGCCCTGCTCGACACGGGGCTCTCCTACGCCCCGAGCACCGCGGAGCGCGTGCAGACGGTGTTGGACGGCTACGCCCGCGAGTGGCTCCGCCTGCGCACCGAGGTCTGCGAGGCCAGCCCCGAGGGGGTTGGACAATCCCAGGACCTGGCCCTGCTTCAGGTCTCCTGCCTGGAGCGACGCCGGAGTCAGTTCGGCGCGCTGGTGAAACTGCTGGCGCGCGGCCCCGACAAACAGCTCCTCCCCCAGGCGGTCCAGATCGCGCAGTCCCTGCCCACGCTGGGCTCCTGCATGGATGCCCAGACCCTCACCTCCGCCGTCCCCCTTCCCCAGGAGCCCACCGCACGGGCGCGGATCGAGTCCCTTCAGCACGAGGTGGATCATCTGGAGACCTTGTGGCTCGCCGGCAAGTTCTCCGAGGGCCTGGAGCTGGGCGCCAGGCTGCTGCCCCAGGTCGAGGCGCTGGACTACGCGCCCCTGCGGGCCCAGCTCCTCTACCACCTCGGTCGGCTGCACGGCGGACTCGGAGACTATGCACGCACCGATGCCCTGCTGCGGCAGGCGCTCACCCAGGCCGCCCGCGGCAAGGATGACGTGCTGATGGCCCGGCTGTGGAACATGATCATCTGGAACGCCGAGGTCCGGCTCTCCCACCCGCTGGAGGGACTGGACGCGGAGCAGGTGGTGCTGGAGACGACCGCGGAGCGCGCGGGAGACGACCTGGCCCGGGCCGAGTCGCTCCACAGCCTGGGCGGCGTCCTCTACAAAGTGGGGCGGTTCGACGAGGCACTCGCCCGATTCCAGCAGGCCCAGGTCCTCATGGAGAAGGCCCTGGGTCCCGAGCACGCCTTCGTGGCCGCCATGTACAACAACGTCGGGGTGACGCTCATGGAGCTGGGGAGATACGAGGAGGCGCGCACCAGCTACGAGCGGGCCCTCGCCATCGCCCAGAAGACCCTGGGCCCCGAGCACCCCGACGTCGCCAATACACTCACCAGCCTGGGGCGGAGCCTGGTCCGGGCCCAGCACCTGGACGAGGCCGAGCACCACCTCCAGAACAGCCTCGCGATCGGGGAGAAGGTGCTGGGACCCGAGCACCCCCAGGTCGCCGAGACGCTTCTCGGTCTGGCCGAGGTGGCGCTGGCCCGGGGCCAACCCGCCCAGGCCCTCCCTCCGCTCGAGAGGGCCCTGTCGATGGACACCTCCTTCGAGCGCGCCGAGTTCCAATTCACCCTGGCGCGTGCCCTGGAGGCCAGCGGTGGGGCGCTGGAACGGGCCCGACAGCTCGCCACGGAGGCCCTGGAGCACTACCGCCGTATCGGCAACCAGCCCAAGGGCACCGAGGTGTCCCAGTGGCTGGCCACCCACTTCGGCGCGACCTCCGACTCGGACTCCACCAGCAAACACCGCTGATATGTAGGATTAGGACACCCCCGTACCCCCTGGGGGATACCGGAGGGCACGGCTAGGGTAGAGTACGGCGTCAGATGAACTCCCCTGCTCGAGCCGTCAGTCCCCTCCCCTCCGTCGCCAGCGCGCGGGCCACGCTGGAGCGCCTGGCCGCGAACCTGTCCCTCGCGGTGCAGGGCAAGGACAAGGAAACCCGCCTCGCCGCCACGAGCCTCGTCGCGGGCGGGCACCTGCTGCTGGAGGACGTCCCCGGGGTGGGCAAGACGACGCTGGTGGAAGCCCTCGCCCGCTCCTGCGCCCTCTCCTTCTCGCGCGTCCAGTTCACCGCGGACCTGATGCCGGCCGACATCCTCGGCGCCCAGGTCTTCCACGCGCAGACCGCCACCTTCACCTTCCGGCCCGGTCCCCTCTTCCGCCAGCTCGTGCTGGCCGACGAGCTCAACCGCGCCCCGCCTCGCACCCAGTCCGCGCTCCTGGAGGCCATGGCCCAGGGCCAGGTGTCCCTCGACGGCGCCACCCACCTGCTGCCCCGCCCCTTCACCGTGGTGGCCACGCAGAACCCGGTGGACTTCTCCGGCACCTATCCCCTTCCGGACTCGCAGCTGGATCGCTTCCTCATGCGCCTGTCGCTGGGCCATCCGGCCCCCGAGGTGGAGGCGAAGCTGCTCACCACTCGCGACGGCTCCTCGCCCGTGGAGGCCCTCTCGGCGGTGACCTCGCCCGAGGAGCTGTCCTCCCTGCGCGCGCTGGTGGCCGCGCAGCGCCTGGACGACACCGTGGCCGAGTACATCGTGCGGCTGGCCCAGGCCACGCGCGCCCACGGCGACATCGAGCGCGGCGCCTCCACCCGCGCGGTGATCGCCCTGGGCATGGCCGCTCGCGCCTACGCCCTCTGGGAGGAGCGCGACTTCGTGACGCCCGGGGATGTACGGGCGGTGCTGGGACCGTGCCTCGCCCACCGGCTCCTGCTGCGCAGCGCCACCCAGGGCTCCTATACCCGCGACGAGGCGGCCCACCTCCTCGAGGAGGTCGCCCGGAAAGTCGTAGCGCCCCGGTGAGCACCCCGCCCCCCTCGCCGTGGCGACGCCTCCTGGCCGCCCTGCGCCCGCCGCGCTCCCTCAAGGTGACGCGCATGGGACGCACCTACCTCGTGGTGACGCTCGGCGTGGGCCTGGGCGCGCTCAACACCGGCAACAACCTCCTCTACCTCGTGCTGGGGTTGTTGCTCAGCGTCATCATCCTTTCCGGCGTGCTGTCCGAGCGCTGCATTCGAGACCTGACGGTGCGGCGCATCGGCACGGATGGAGCCTTCGCCGGCGAGCCCTTCGCCTTCCGCTGGGCCGTCTCCCGGACGAAGGGGCACGGCTTCGCCCTCACCCTGTCCGAAGTGGACTCGTCCCTGACGGGCGAGGGCGGCGTGGGCTACCTGCCAGCCGGCGTGGAGCACGTGGTGCGGGCCAATCTGACGGCACCCAAGCGAGGCCCGGTGAAGCTGACGGGCGTGCGCATCACCACCACCTGGCCGCTGGGCCTCTTCGCCAAGACGCGCGTCTTCCAGTTGGAGGGCACCCTGCTCATCTATCCCCGGCGGGGCTTCGCCTGTGGAGATCCGGGCGAAGCGGCCGTGGGGCACGTGGGCGAGGCCAACAACCCCCACCGGATGGACGGCACCGGGGACGTGGCGGGACTGCGGGAGCTCGGCGAGAACGAGGACGCCCGGCGCGTGCACTGGCTGAAGAGCGCCTCCGTGGGGAAGCTCCTCAAGGTGGAGCGCGAGCGCGAGGAGCGGCGCACGTACATCCTCGACGTGAAGTCCGGGCTGGTGGGTGACGCGCTGGAGCGGCGCTGCGAGGAGGTGGCCGTCCAGGCCCACCGTCTGCTGGAGGCCGGGCACGAGGTGGGGCTGGAGCTGCCGGGCCAGCGCTTGCGTCCGGGGGCGGGCAGCGGCCAGGAGCGCGGCATCCTCCGGGCCCTGGCCTGGTTGGGCTTCGAGGAGCAGCGGGAGGAAGCGGCATGAATCGGCCCCACCGGCTGCGGCTCGTCCTGAGGGATCTGGCGACAGGCGCCGCCTTCGCCTCCATGGCCGTGTCCGGCCAGCTGCCCGTGTGGGCGCTCGGGCTCGTCGTCGTGGCGTTGGGGGTGGCGCTCACGGGCCGGCGCCCCTTCACCCGCATGCCCCGACTGACGGCGCTGCTGCTGGTGCCGGTGGCGGGCGTGCTGTACCTGCTGGTGGGCGCGGGGCAGATGGACCTGGTGGTGGCGGCCTGCTGCTTCGCGGGCCTCGTCGCCAGCCAGCGACTGCTGTCGGAGACGGTCCCCTCCACGGACGGGCAGGTGCTGCTGGCCGGCCTGTTGATGATCGCCGGCGGTGCGGCGCTCTCCGGTGAGCTGCTCTTCGCCGTCTGCCTCATGGCCTTCGCGGTGCTGGCGAGCCTCGCGCTGGGGCTGGCGGTGGTGGAGGCGGCGGTGCCCGTGGGCGAGCCGCTGCCCGTGCGCGAGGTGACGCGCCCGCTGTCCAAGGGCATCTTCTTCGCGGTGGCTGGCGCGGTGGCCTTCTTCATCCTCTTCCCGCGCCTCAACTGGAACGTGGGCGTGCGCCGGGCGGCGCCGGGGCTCGGCGTGGCCACGAGCGGATTTTCCGACACGGTGCGGCTGGGGGGCTCGGGCACCCTCAAGAGCAACCCCCGCGTGGTGCTCAAGGCGCAGCTCACGCCGGATCCCGTCACCGAGCAGCTCGGGTCGTACTGGCTGGGCCGTACCTACGACACCTTCGACGGCCAGGAGTGGTCGACGATCGGCGCCCCCAACAAGCGACGCCGCACGCGCGTGACGCTGCGCCCGGGTGCGGAGAAGCAGATCTACCAGCGCATCGAGCTGCTCCCGTCCTACGGCAGCCGCACGCTGATCGCCCTGGAGACGCCCGCGAAGCTGGGCAACGCCCTGGCGCACACCCCCACCGGCAACCGGCGCACCACCCTCCAGGAGCTGGGCGGGGACGAGCTGCGCTTCGTGGATGAGGGGCTCGGCTACGCCTACGAGGTGTACAGCGTGCCTCCGGGC
This sequence comes from Archangium sp., assembly GCF_036389735.1. Classification (GTDB taxonomy): domain Bacteria; phylum Myxococcota; class Myxococcia; order Myxococcales; family Myxococcaceae; genus Archangium. Next base: position 11,049 of record NZ_DASVWK010000063.1, read on the forward strand.
ACGGACACGGACCCGGGCAAGCTGGAGCCGACGGAGCACGATCAGCTCCTGGCGCTGCCGGACAACCTGGATCCGCGCGTGACGGCGCTGGCGGGCCAGGTGCTGGCCGGCGAGAAGGAGCCCCTGGCCGCGGCCAACAAGCTCGCGAGCTGGCTGCAGCGTGAGTACGAGTACACGCTGGAGCTGAGCGGGGACGTGGCGGATCCGCTGACGGAGTTCCTCTTCGTGCGCAAGGCGGGCCACTGCGAGCACTTCGCCACGGCGCTCACGCTGATGCTGCGCTCCCAGGGGATTCAGGCGCGGCTGGCCACGGGCTTCTTCGGCGGCGAGCGCGTGGGCGAGGAGTACATCGTCCGCGCCGGAGACGCCCACGCGTGGACACACGTGCTGGTGCCCGACCGGGGTTTCGTCACGGTGGACGCCACGCCCGCGGCGTTTCGCTCCAGCCAGTCGCTGGAGGTGCTGGAGACGCTCGTCTCCTTCTACGAGGCGATCGAGTCGGCGTGGCGTACGTCGGTCGTCGACTACTCGTTCCGGGATCAGATGAACCTCGTGCGGGACATGTCGCGCCCACGGCGCGAGCCGGGTGAGGAGCAGCGCTCCCAGTTGCCTCCGGCGAGGGCCTGGGGCACGGCCGCGCTGGTGGGCGGGGGCGTGTACTGGGCGTGGAGGTACCTCTCGCGGCGCCAGCCCCGGACGAGAGCGCTCGAGGCCACGCGCTTCGTGGACGCGGTGGAGCGCCAGCTGGCGACGGTGGGCGTGCACCCGCGCGATGGCGAGACGCTGGAGGACGTGTCCGCGCGCCTCACGCGGGAGGCGCACCCCCTGGCCCCCTCAGTGAGCCCGCTCACGAGGCGCTACCTGCGAGCGCGCTTCG
>NZ_DASVWK010000064.1:0-9219 GCF_036389735.1 Archangium sp.
TGCCAGACGCGGGCCTCAACACGCGCCGGGGCAATATACTCCCGAAGGGGGATCGGGTGCTCGCGAGCCTACGGTTTCCACTCGTACTCCCCACCCGGGTAGACGAAGGAGTCACGCGGCGCGTACCAGCACCAGCCCTCCACCCGCTGCATGGGGCTCGCGGGGCGCAGCGCGTACGTCGGGTGGTCCTTGGCGAGGAACTCCAGCGAGACGAGCTCGAAGGAGGCGGCGATCTCCCCCACGTAGGGGTAGTTGCCGGCCACCAGCTTGTTGTTCACCCGCGTCACGTACGTCAGGTGCCCGCGCGCGACCGAGGCGATCTGCTGACCGACGCGGGCCACGGTGCGGAGGATGGGGACCCCCTGCACGCGCGTGGTGGCCACCAGCTCGCCGCCATTGAACTCCAGGGTGGTGGTGCCCTCGGAGGCGGGCACGCCGCGTGCGCGCACGTAGTCGCGCACGCGCTCGGAGGAGTTGAAGTAGTGGGTGAAGAAGCGCGCGGGCGTCACGCCGTCCGGCGCCGTGCCCTTCACGTCCAGCCCCATGTACGTCAGCGAGTAGGCGCCGAAGCTGGAGGTCTGGTTCTCCGAGTCGACGACGTACTGATTCATGAAGAGGGCCCGGTTGGCGGCGGGCTCCAGCCCCGGGGGCAGCAGCGCGGCGGCGGCCTTGGTGTCGGCGGGGATCCAGCTCGAGTACAGCATGCGGCTGTTGATGACGAGCTGGGGGGCGGGGAGGGCTGATTCGGACATGGCGGGCTCCGCTGCGAGAGGGGAGCCCCGATGCCAACCCCAACCGGAGTGGGCGCGCAAGTCATGAGTCGGTCAGGCCGCGGGAGCCGCCGTGTTGGGACGGCGGTTCACGCGGTGCTGGCGCTTCAAGGTTGCCCACCGACCGAGAAGTGATGGAGCTTGAGCGTGCTCAGCGGTTGTCGAGCGCGCGATGCCTCGAGGCATTCAGCTCGCCTCGCCCCGCGTTCGACGGCGGCATCGAAGTCGTCGACCTCGAACCAAAGCGCTGCTGGCCTTCACGTCCTTCACCGCAATCAGCGGCTGAGGCCTGACCGTGAGTCGACTGGATGGACGCATCGAGACCTCGGAGGAGAGAAACGCGCGACGTGGCGTTTACGGATGGAGCCTCGCGCGCCGAGGTCGTTCTGGAGCGTGGGGCCCTCGTCAGCTGCTTCACACGTTGACGCTCACTCTGACGGTGCCCGGAAGGACTGGAGCAAGATGCATCCCGGACGCGTCGGTGACGCGTCGGTGACGCGTCGGTAGACACGCCAACGCGGTGTCAGACGAATTGTCAGGGGCTTATTACCGGGACGACTCCTCTGAGGCATCCCTGGCGCCTCCCCTCGCGCCCCCTGGCACGCCCGTTGCTCGTGCCTCCCCCCCGAAGTCAACGATGGACCCCAATCCCATAGGAGAATCCATGCACAAGCGCATCATTCCGGCCATCACCCTCGGGCTGATCGGCCTCGGCGGCGCAGCCCACGCACAGAAGCCGAAGACACCGCCACAGGCGGGAAAGCCCTCGGTGAGCCTGGATATCAAGCTGGTCGCGTCCAACGCGTCAGGGCCTACCTATCCGCTCCAAGCTTCGACAGCTTCGCCCACGAGCGAGTACAAGCTGATCGGTGGCGGTTGTGCCGCGTCCCACGTAGGGGATGAGGCGCCGCCCTCTTTCTCCCATGCGCTCATCATGTACTCGTCGAAGCCTTCAGGTGACAGCTGGCAGTGTGACGCCGGTGTACCGCCCAAGGTCAATCCCGGCTCGGGTCGCGTGGTGGCTGCAGGCATCTACGCACAAGCGAGTTCGACCAAGGGCAAGGTCAGCCTGGATTGCGTGGTCCGAGAGGCCACGAGCACCCGCGGGCCCTCTCCCAAGGTCAATGTCCAGCTCTCCAGCGACGATGTCGATAAGGGTTACGTCCTTACGTCGGGCGGTTGCACGGGCGCGGATGCGAGCCAGGGTCCGTACAATACTGTCATCGTCTCGTCCCGACCCGCTGATGACATGAAGGGCTGGTCCTGCGCGGGTTCAGGGCCGTATAGCACCCTGGATGCGGGGGCGCTCGGGATGCCGACCACCGTGACAGCGCACGTGGTGGCTTGCCGGCTGCAAGGGCCAGGCAAGCTGGAGAGCAAGCTGTTCACTGGGCCGGTCAACGCCACGGCCGGAAACATCGGACACTACCCCAGCTCGCAGGCCAAGGTGGAGCAGGGTTATTCCTTGACGGGCGGAGGGTGCGCCGTCACGGCGACGACGAAGCTCATCCCGGGCGTTGGAACCCCTGCCCCTGAATACATGGTCAGGAGCAATCCCGTGTTCCCCTTGACCTCGAAGACTCCCGCCATCAACGACACCTGGGAGTGCAAGGGCGGGGATCCGCCGTTCTGGCCGAATCCGGCCAACGCGCAGTCGTTCGCCATCGGGCTGCGCGTCGCGGAGCCGAAGATTTAAGGTGTCGCCGATGTAGGGCTCGGGGGGCCTTCACGCTCGTGGCCGGTCAGCCGCTTCATCACCGCTATATACGGTTGGCCTGACAGGTTGGAGTTCCGACGTCCCCGACGAGTCGGCCGACACGTCGTAGCTCCGTTCCACCGACGTGCCTCCTTCAAGTCCACCTTGGCTCGACGCTTGATGTGCTAGCTATCTCTCCAGGAGGCATGAATGAGCAAGAGACCGATTCGAATCATCCAGTGGGGTTGCGGTTTGATGGGACAGACCCTCATCCGCACCCTGCGTGAGAAGGGCGCCGAGCTGGTGGGTGCCATCGACCGCAACGAGGCGCGCCGGGGACGGGACGCGGGAGAGGTCGCCGGGCTCGGCGCACCGCTCGGCGTGCGCATCCACCATCCCGAGCAGGCCGAGGCCGTCTTCCGTGAGGCCCGGGCCGACGTGTGCATCCTGTGCACGCGCAGCATCATGAGCGAGCTGGCCGACGCCCTGCGCGTGGCCGCCCGCCACGGCGTCAACGCCATCACCATCGGCGAGGAGGCGTTCTTCCCCTGGACCACCTCGAAGGCGGTCACCGAGGAGCTGGACCAGCTGGCCAGGGCCAACGATTGCACCCTCACCGGCTCGGGCTTCCAGGATGTGTTCTGGGGCAACCTCGTCACCGTGCTGGCCGGCTCCACCCACCGCATCGACCGCATCGTAGGGCTGACGCAGTACAACGCCGATGACTACGGGAGCGCGCTGGCCCAGAAGCACGGTGTCGGGCTGGACGTGGAGACCTTCGCCGCCAGGATTGGTGCCAGCAACGCGCCTTCCTATGTCTGGAACTCCAATGAGTGGCTGTGTGCCCGGCTGGGCTGGCGCGTGCGGAACATCCGCCAGCAACTGCTCCCCACCACCCATGACCAGACACTGCACTCGGCGAGCCTGGGCCGTGAGATTCCCGCGGGACACGCCACGGGCATGAAGGCGGTGGTGGTGACGGAGACGCACGAGGGGCCGGTCATCGAGACGCATTGTGTGGGCAAGCTCTACGGACCTGGCGAGGTGGACCTCAACGAGTGGACGCTCCGGGGCGAGCCCGACACCACGGTGACCGTCCGCCAGCCCGCCACGCCCGCGCTCACGTGCGCCACCGTGCTCAACCGCCTGCCCCAGCTGCTGGCCGCGCCCCCGGGCTTCGTCACCACCGACCGCTTGGAGCCCGCCGCCTACGTCACCCGCCTGGAAGTCGCAGCGTAGGGAGCCTCTGACACAGGGGGCCTGCCGCCCTCCCATGTGGGAGCGGCGGCAACGGCTCGAAGCGCACGCCGCCCTCCCTCGGCACGAAAACACCGTCCGGAACCAGCGAGTGGAAGTGCGGCGTCACCTGCAGTCAAGGTGTCAGACTCGACTTTCGCCATTTTGAGGAGGGCAGGCGAGTAAGCGAGGAAGAGAGGGAGCGGAGGAGAAGGGGGGCCAACGGGAAAGATTGAGAAGTCGACCAAGACTTTTCCCGTCCAGTGAACCGATGACCGCTCCTTCCTTGAACACACTGCTACCGATACTGCTGCTCGTCAGCCCCGCCTTCACCCGGCCCTCGTTTCTCCGCTTCCTCACCCTGTTTTCAGGCTGGGTGCGTACCAGCGGACTGCATGCCGTCACCGAATCACTGGTGGTGGCAGGCGTCTGCGGCACCTTGCACCATGCCGCCTTCCATCGCTTCTTCTCCCGCGCTCGCTGGAGCCTGGACGGGGTGGGGCACCTGCTGCTGCTCAAGCTGGTGGCGCTCGTGCCGGGGCCGCTGCGCCTGGTGCTCGACGACACCTTGTGCACCCACAAGGGGCCCAAGGTGTTCGGCCTGGGCGTCCACGTCGACGCGGTGCGCTCTACCCGCCGAAGGCGCCTGCTCACCTTCGGCCATGTCTGGGTAGTGCTGGCCGTGTGGTGCCCGTGCCCTTTACCAGGCGAGTCTGGGCGCTGCCCGTCCTCTTCCGCCTCTTTAGGAGTTGGTGGCTCGCTGGTATCGCTCCGCCGGCAAACCCCTGCTCAAAATCGTCATCGTCAAAGTGGAACGTGGCGAGGTGCCCTGGCGCGTCTTCTTCTGCACGGGCTCCACTCGCACGGCTCGTCAAGTCATTGAAAGCTATTGCTGTCGCTGGGCGATAGAGGTGCTCTTCCGCGACCTCAAGCAACTGCTGGGCTTTTCCTCCTCGCGTGCGCGCTCTCGGCTGGCCGGGCCTGGAATGGCGAAAGTCGAGTTCGACATGCTCGGCACCCTCGGCTCGCGCAACGGCTTGCCGATGCTGATCGAAGCGCGGTGAGCCCCTCCGCTGGTCTGGGCCTGGGGAGAGTCCGAGGGGACGAGGTGTCGGAGCTTCATCACATCACTACCAAACGTCGAGTGGCGGTGTTGACATCGAAGACCAGTCAACACCGCCACTCGAACACTGTTTCAGGTCAGGTGCTTATGCCTGAGCAACCGTCAAGGTTCAAGGAATCTCACAGCCTGAACATAAAGCTCGACAGGTGCAGTTGGTGGGATTCCATGTACCGCCATTCATCTCGCATTGCTGCTGGGAGGTCGAGGAACAGACGGGCGTTGGAGTTGGCGCTGGCGCCTGCTCGTAGCCGGGGCGGTCGTCGAAGAGCTGCACCCAGCGCCCGTCGAACCCGCCGTTGGCCGCCGTATACCACTGGCCCACAAGCCAGCTCCCGGCTTCGTGGTGCGTCTGGTCGCTGGTGATGGCGCCCGAGTGCACGAAGAAATCGTGCTGCCACCAGTAGGAGTTATGCGAGTCGTAGAAGCCGCTGGCTGCCCCGCGGGTGCGCCCGTAGCTGTCGTATCCGAGTCCCTCGAACCCGCCGAACTCGTCTTGGCTCCAAGGGGCTTCCGAGTTCAATTCGGCCGAGTAGGTGCCCCAGAGCGGCTTTTTACCAAGGACGGCGGCGTCCGCGCCGACCCCGTCCGACTTTCCGATGTCACGCGACCTCAGGTAGAAGAGCTGCATCCCCGCGCTCACCTCCGGCTGCCCCGCCTCGTTCAAAATCGGGCTCTCCAGCAGGATGTACCTGGAATCGTTCGTCAGCCAGTGGATGTACCACTGGTTGCCCGCCCAGTGCGTCGGCACGATGTCGGCGATGTCCTGGAGTTCGTAGGTGATGCGCTTCGTCGAATACCAAGGCACCTCGGTGCCATTATCGACGTAGCTGGCGAGACTCGACGCGGTGGCGTAACTCAACGGCTTTGCTCCCCACGCATTCACCGCCGACTGAGACCCTTCGGGCACAAACACATAATGCACGTTGTTGTCGCTCGCGTGATGGAGGTTGACTTCGGCTTCTGTCGACGTGTTCATCCGGCTCGCGATCGTGCTGTACGGGGTCTTTACATGCCAGAGCGCGTGCGCGTGATAGCCGTAAGGGTCTGAGACTTTATCCCAGTCATTATCGTCGGCCTGCCAGAACAGGATGTGCTTGCCCGTCGCCGTCTGCATGAAGTTCAGCCCGCCCGTGTCGTAGTAGCGGCGGATGAGCTGCTCCCCGTGCATCGTGGCCGTGACGTGATTGACGTACTCGCCGCCCCCGCCCGGCGTGCCACTTACGCCGCGCACCAGGATTTCGACGCGCTCCCAATCGTGTATGTCGTTACCGTCCTTATCCGTCGCGTGGTAGACGTGATAGAACAGCACGAGCGACTTGCTGCCGCCCTCCATGTGTTCGATGAGACTGGTGTAGAGCGTCGGACGGATGCGCCAGTTGCTGTAAGCGCCCGAGCCGGAGGCGGAGGCGCTGATGTAGTTGTGGATGTTGAGCCAGTTGACGCGATTGTTGGAGAAGTCGCCGTCCTGGTCGAAGTCGAAGTTGGTGATCCAGTCGCGTCCCTGCTTGCCGTTGTTTCCATCCGCACGCTGGAAGATCACAGGCGCGTAGTAGTACAGGTACGCTTGGCGTTGCTCTTTGGTGAGACTCCAGGCCTGTGCGTGAGCGTGACTCGCTCCAAAACTCAGTGTAAGCAAGACAAGTGCGACTATTGTCCCGGTCACGGAGCGGGCAATCGAAGAGGAGGGCGGCAGAGCCGACCCGGGATTTTCCCCTGTTCGCGGGTCACGGCGGGGTGACAGATTCATACGGTATTCGCACCAGTGGAATATGATTGAGTTGACTTGTGCACGATATGCCAGCGCGGAGCGGAGTGTCAAATGCGCTGGCTTGCCTGGGTTACGTGGACAGTAGGCTTGTGCTGCCAACTTCTCCGGTATGGCTGCAAGCTCAAAATCCACGACGGAAAGCGTTGGATGTCTTCACCTGTGCCTGGTGTGGAGGCAGGCACCGGGTGTTGGCGTACCTGACGGCACCCAACGCAGTGCGCGTCATTCTGGAGCACCTGTCACTGCCCACGCGGCCTGCTTGCGCTGGCTGCGGCGCAGGGGCCACCCCAGCAGGTGAGGTGCTGAACCATCCCCTCATTTTAGCAGGGGAGCAAGGGAGGGCTCTGTAGGCTGAATGGTGCGAGAAGTAGGACTTGCGTGGTTACTGCTGCGGTCATGCACAGGCCTCGCCTCAATGAGCAACAGGTCCATTCGTTTCTGGAGTCGCTCTTCGAGGAGGATCTGCACGCCAGACGTGTTCTATCCCTCTCCTACGCCGTCCTGGGCGTCATCCACTCGGCCAGCCTGGGGGTCCATACCATTGGAAATGCTCTGGCCTGGGCGCGAGGCACGCACAGCAAGCACGGGGTAAAGCAGGTGGACCGGCTGCTGTCCAACCCGGGCATCAGGAGCCCTGGTGTCTGGTGACGAGCCTGAAGGAGGCCACGGCGGCCTTCGTGGTGGGGCTGTACGCCAAGAGGTTTCGCACGGAGGAGACGTTCCGGGACGTGAAGGACCTGCGGTTTGGAATGGGCCTGTCCTGGGTGAGGGTGCGTTCAACGGAAAGGCGGGACCGCCTGCTGCTGGTGAGTGCGCTCGCCTGTAGTTTGCTGACACTGCTGGGTGCGGCAGGGGAAAGCCTCGGGATGGAGCGCTACCTCAAGGCCAATACCGTGAAGACACGGACCTATTCTCTCTTCCGGCAAGGCTGTGAGTATTACCAGGCCATCCCCATGATGCCTGAAAGCAGGCTCCTCCCCTTGATGGAGCGTTTCGCTCAACTCCTGCGCGAGCAACCTGTATTTCGGGAAGTCTTCGGTCCAATATGAGGGGATGGTTCAGGACGCCGGAGACACCGTGACGATCTACAAACTGCTCTCCGCCTCGGAAGCACTGGTTGCCGACCAGTGGCAGAAGCTCCAGCCGCCCGGCGATTCCAAGGCATACCGTCTCCTGAAAGAGGCAGGCTTCTTCATCTGGCGAACAGGTCAGCTCTATCGCTTCGAGGACTATCTCGTACGCCCCTCGGCAGACCGTGCTGTCGATGTGAGAACCTCCTGGTGTGACGAGAATGGCGAGGAGGCCAGCGGGGCCAGGCAGACTCTCTCTCGAATCCGCGACACCCTGCGATCCGAGGAGAAGAAGAAGCTCATCCAGGTCGCCAGCGCTCAGCTCGAGTTCATTGCTTCAACAGGACAGTGCGAGGAATTTCACGATTACCTGAAGACGTTCTACCGCAAACCTCCTCCAGTCATCGCCCGATTCGACACGCGCGACGAGGCGGAGAGTTGGTTGAGGAACGTCCCCGAGCCGCCCAGCAGCGCCTATATCCTGGTAGGGAATGAATATCTGGAGGTCTTCTATTCTCGTGAGAGGGGCGTGCGTGCCCTCCGACGCGATTACGCACTGGAACGATTCATCGAGGCCGTCACGTCACGTGGGTTGCCTGCCCCGGCGGCCTCTTTCGACACCCATGCGGAGGCAGCGGCTTGGTGGAAGAGTCACCCGGTTCCGCCCCTGTGTGTCTTCGTGCATATCGCGGGCGAACACCATCTCGCGGTGTATCACAAGAAGATCGATTACCGCTCGTTACACCCCATCTCCATCCTGGACGACTGGCGGAGGGAACAGGAGAGAATCGCAGAGCAGGAGAAGGAGCGGAGCAGGTGATTGTCCATCCCGGAAAGCTGAGCCTTTCCGGGAGACACGGAGTGGAGGCGGCGGGAATCGAAGCCGCCGCCCCGTCATGCCGCACGCTCAAGCCGCGGGGGCCGCCGTGTTGGGACGGCGGTTCACGCGGTGCTTGCGCGACTTCGTCAGCACCTGCTGGAGGTAGCGCCCGGTGTAGCTCTCCTTCACCTCGGCCACCTGCTCCGGGGTGCCCACGGCCAGCAGTTGCCCGCCGCCCGCGCCGCCCTCGGGGCCCAGGTCGATGACCCAGTCCGCGCTCTTGATGACGTCCAGGTTGTGCTCGATGACCAGCACCGTGTTGCCCGCCTCCACCAGCCGGTTGAGCACGTGCAGCAGCTTGCGGATGTCCTCGAAGTGCAGGCCCGTGGTGGGCTCGTCGAGGATGTAGAGCGTTCGGCCCGTGGCCACGCGCGCCAGCTCTCGCGCCAGCTTGATGCGCTGGGCCTCGCCGCCCGACAACGTGGGCGAGCTCTGCCCCAGCCGGATGTAGCCCAGCCCCACGTCCTCCAGCGTCTGGAGCACGCGCATGATGTCCTTGTGCGCGCCGAAGTGCTGCATCGCCTCGCGCACGCTCATCTCGAGCACCTCGGCGATGTTCTTGCCCTTGAACTCGATGTCGAGCGTGTCGCGGTTGTACCGGGCGCCCTTGCACACCTCGCACGGCACGTACACGTCGGGCAGGAAGTGCATCTCGATCTTGATCGTGCCGTCGCCG
>NZ_DASVWK010000065.1:0-3691 GCF_036389735.1 Archangium sp.
GACTTCAGCGCCCGTGGCAAGAACAACGACGGCCTCAACCAGATTCAGCACGTGGTGGGCATCCTCCCCGCCGATGCCGTGCGCTACACCTCGGCCCAGCTCATCGACGAGCGCCCCAACCGCGTGGCGGTGCAACTGCGCGGCACGCTCGACGGCAAGCCCGAGTTCCCCGTGCACACCGTCTACGAGATGCGCCCGTGCGAGCCGGGCATCCGCGTGCGCACGGAGATCCTCAACACTTCCGTGGACCCGCAGCTGTGGGCCCTGGCGGATGGCTTCTACTGGAGCGGCCGCGAGGCGCTGCCCTTCACGCCCTCGGAGGGCGCGGGCTACCAGCACCCGTCCTTCGGCCTCACCAACATCGGCGACGCCTTCCGCGAGTTCCCCTACCTGGCGGCCGCGCTCGCCTCCGATCCGGGCGTCAGCTACGCCGCGGTGGCCTGCGGGCAGACGAAGATGCTCCAGGGCTTCCAGAGCGATCAGATCTCCTCCGGCGGCCTGCCGCGCACGGTGGTGGGCCCGCGCGACTACCTCGTCTTCGAGCGCTTCCTCGCCGTGTCCGAGCGTGGGGACGTGGCCGCCGCCGCGGACCTGGCCCTGGAGGCCCGGCAGCAGCTGCACGGCGAGAGGTACGTGACGCTGCGTGGGACGGTGAACCGCCGGGCAACGCCGCTGGGCGCGGGCCGTGAGGTGAGCGTGCTCATCAGCCAGGGCACCCTCACCGCCGAAGCGAGGACCCGCACCCCGTGGAGCCAGGTGACGCCCGACCAGGAGGGCCGCTTCCAGGCCCGCGTGCCCGCCGGCCACGACTACGTGGTGGAGCTGCATGCCTTCGGCCGCAAGGTGGCCGACCGGCAGCTCGACAAGGTGAACGCGGACGCCGACGTGGGCACGCTCGCCGTGCCCTCCAACAGCCGCCTCACCGTCAACGTGGTGGACGCGGACAGCGGCCAGAACCTCACCGCCGAGGTCTTCCTCGTCCCCGTGGACGCCGCCTCCCAGAAGGAGGCCGAGGGCACCCTGCACGGCCGCTTCGGCACCTGCGCGCCGTGGCTCGGCCCGCCTCCGGGCCCCTCGCCCGCGTGCAACCGCTTCCTCGTCCACAATGGCCCCGCCACCGTGGATGCCCCCATGGGCCGCTTCCACCTCTACGCCTTCAAGGGGCCCTTCTGGACGCTCGCCCGTGACACCGTCACGCTCGGCGCCGAGGACTCCACGCACACCTTCAAGCTGCGCAAGCTGCCGCTCCAGCCCTCGGGCACCGTGGGCGCGGACCTGCACGTGCACGGCGCCGCCAGCTTCGACAGCTCCCTGCCCGACCTGGACCGCGTGCTGTCCTTCGCCGCCACGGACCTGGACGTCATCGTCGCCACCGACCACGACGTCATCTACGACTACGCCCAGGTGGTCCGCTCCCTCGGCCTCCAGGAGCGCATGAGCACCGTGGTGGGCCTGGAGACCACCGGCCACATCCTCTGGATGAAGCGGCCCGGCTACGACATCCCCCTCGTCGTCGGCCACTACAACTTCTGGCCGCTCGCGTATGACCCGACGAAGCCGCGCAACGGCGCCCCGGCGGACGAGCGCATCGAGCCCGGTGAGCTGTTCGACCGCGTGAGGGAAAGCGCCCCGGAGTCCCTGCGCGACCAGCTCCTCGTGCAGCTCAACCACCCCTGGTCCGACACCGAGTTCGGCCGCGACCTGGGCTTCCCGCGCGCGCTCGCGCTCGACACGACCAAGAACCTGCCCACGCATGACGACGGCACCAACGCCGGCATGTACGTGCGCACGCCCAAGGGCGGCTTCGCCAACAACGGTCAGCATGCCCAGGAGGTCATGAACGGCACGCAGAACGACATGCTGCTGCCCTACCGTGCCTTCTGGTTCTACACGCTCGGCCAGGGCCACCTCGTGGCGGGCACCGCCAACAGCGACTCGCACGGCCTCACCGACAACACCGTGGGCCTGCCGCGCAACATCGTCTACGCCAACACCCAGGCTGGCCCCGGCTTCGACAGCGCCCGCTTCAACGCCGCCCTGAAGGCCGGCGCCTCGTTCGGCACCAACGGCCCCATCATCGAGGCCACCGTGGATGGCACCAACGGTCCCCAGCGCTTCGGGCTCACCCCCCTGGTGCCCTCGCCCGACGCGAGGCTGCGCCTCAAGGTCTCCGCCGCCCCCTGGGTGCCCGTGGACGAGGTGCGCATCATCGTCAACGGCACCGTCGTGAAGACGCTGCCCGGCACGGAGCTCTCCCACCCGGCGGATCCATTCGGCAGCGACGGCCTCCTGCGCTACGACGGCAGCATCGTGCTCTCCGAGCTCGTCACCCGCCCCGGCGATGCCTGGCTCGTGGTGGAGGCCGGTCGCCGCCTGCCGCCCGCCGCCGACTTCGGGGGCCTCGGCGCGGACGCACCGGACGGCATCCCCGACACCGGGGACAACAACGAGGACGGCGTGGTGGACACCCGCGACATCGCCAAGGACGCCAAGTACGGCCCCCTGCGCACGCCCGCGGCGCCCACCAGCGAGGCCGACCCGGTCTTCCACTTCTCCCAGGTCGTCACCGGGGGTTACCCGATGGCCTTCACCAACCCCTTCCTCCTCGACCGGAACGGCAACGGACGCTTCGATGCCCCCGGCGTGGCCGCTCCGTGAATCGAGGGCTCCCCGTGAACATGAACCGACTGCTCGTCGCGCTCCTCGCCCTGCTGCTCCCGCCCGCCGCCGCCCGCGCGGAAGGCGCGTGTGAGCAGTGGATCGCCCCCGCGCTCGCCGAGGGCCCCATCACCTTCGGCTACCTCTCCGCGGATGTCGCCACCGGCCGCCGTGCCTGCCCTCGTACCGAGGTGGGCCTGGGCGCGCAGGGCGGCGCCATCGTCGAGACCGCGAACTTCTACGGTGCCGTCACCGGCGCCGGGCTCATCACCGGCAGCTACGCGGTGCGCCCGGACCTGGAGGTGTTCGCCACCCTGGAGGCTCTGCGCTTCCAGTTCGTCCAGAACGCCACCCTCACCGGCACCACGCTGTCGCTGGGGCAGCTCACCGCCGGAGCCACCTACGTGGCGCTGGCGCGCGGGCCGCTGGTGGTGTCCCCCAGCGTGCGGCTGGAGCTCCCCACGTCCTTCGCGAGCCCTCGGACGCGCACCGTGGGCGGAGAGGTTGGCGCCGCCATGCTGTACCGGCCCGTCCCGCGCTTCGAGGTCCACGGGTACGCGGGCGCGGACGTGTCCGCGGGTGTGGGGGCCGCGGCCGCGCAGCCTCGCGCCGGCTTCCTGCTGAACGTCGGCACCGAGTACGCCCTCTGTAGCGGCTTCGCCGCCGTGCTGGATGCCAACGCCCACTTCGGCCACCGGGCCGTGCTCGACTACGTTGCGCCGGCCATCGGGCTGCGCTTCCGCGCGGGCGAGCACTTCGGCGCGGAACTCGGCGCCAGCCTCCCCCTGCTGGGCGCCGAGCGCGCCCTGGCCGTTGGCGGTCTGAAGCTGACGTACCGGCTGTAAGGGACCCTCCCCGAGGGCTCGGGCAGGCGAGGGCCTCTCGGAATTCTCGTGATGGGTTTCGTGTCTCTGGCGTCACAGTCGGCCTCCCGCTGGACGCGAGCGGGTCCATGCAGCCAACCCCTGGGTTGCATGCCCGCTTCCAGCGAACAGAGGTCGTCAGGTCGCCATGCAAACAACCTCCCGTACTC
>NZ_DASVWK010000066.1:0-11833 GCF_036389735.1 Archangium sp.
TGGCCTCCACCAGGGTGCCCAGGCGGCGGATGATGTCGCGGGCGACGAACTGGGCCAGGCCCAGCATCAGCAACACGCCCAGGGCCAGCATGCCGAGGAAGGCCACGCTGGTGCGGGTGATGGCGCGGTAGGCCACGCCCAGGTCCTGGGTGACGACGACGCTCCACTCGGTGCCGGGCACGGGCGCGTCGGCGGCCAGGAGGATGCGCTGGTCCCTCGGGCCGGACATCTCCACCACGCCCTCGTCGCTGGTGGACAGGCGCAGGCGCAGGGCGGTGGGCACATGGGCCTCGCTCAGCAGGGGGGCGCTGGACTGGGTGTCGCGCAGGAGCAGCTGGCCGCGCCGATCCAGCACCTGCACGCGGAAGCGCTGGGCGGCGGGCGTCACCGCGGCCGACAGGCGCTCCAGGGACAGCAGGCCCACGAGCATGCCCTCCAGCTTCCCCTCGTGCTTGAAGGGCAGGGCGATGGCCACGTGGGGCAGGCCGAGCTGGCTGGTGTAGGGGCGGGAGACGTAGGGGGCGCCGGTGCTCAGCACGCCGGCGTGGAAGTCGCGGTGGGAGAAGTCCCCCAGCTCCACCTTGTCATAGGAGGCGGCCAGGCCCCGGCCCACCTCGTCCACGGCGATGGCGGCGTCGAAGGCGCGCGCCAGGGCGGGGAGGTTGCGCAGGTGCTTCTCCATGTCCACGCGGTTGCCGGTGGCGAAGGCGTGGCGGAAGCCGGGGGACTCGAGCAGCAGCTGGAGGGACTCGCGCGCGTCGTCGAGGTAGCGCACGAGGAAGTCGGCCTCGCCGGCGGCGGCGCGCACGGTGTCATCGCGCACCTGGCGCTCGATGGCGCCCTGGGCGAGCCAGGCCCCCAGGGCGCCGAGGGCCAGCAGCGGCACCAGGCCGGCGAAGGCCAGCCCGCGCAGCAGCTTGAAGCCCACGGTGCGAGGGGCGCGGGGGCTGAAGCCCATGGCCACGGCGGCGCACGAGACGGTGAGGACGAGGTAGATGCTGGCGGCTGGCCCCGAGCCGATGCGGGCCATGGCCCAGGCCAGCAGGGAGAAGTCCACCGCCAGCAGGGTGAAGAGCACGCGCGGCAACTGGGGCCAGCGGGTGCTCACGGGCGACAGCAGCCCCGCGCCACACAGCAGGAAGACGAGCCCCATGGGCACCAGCATCGGGGCGAGCGCGGCGTAGAAGACGGGGGGGAAGCGCTCACCCGCCGCCAGCATGAGCACGCCGAAGGCCAGCGCGATGAGGGACACCACGCCGCGGAACACCTGGCGCCGCCGCCACGTGGGCGAGGCCTCCAGCGCGAGCCCCGCCAGCAGCAGCGGGTAGAGGAGGGCGCCGGTGACGCCGCCGGTGCGCACGTTGAGCACCCACCAGTACAGGCTGGTGACGGCGGCGAAGCCCAGCCGGCCCAGCACGTCCAGCCAGCGGGGCGCATGGGGGTAGAGCATGGTGGCCATCAGCACGATGCTGCTGGCCAGGTACGCCATGCCCATGGCGCGCACGTACGGGTACAGGGGCCGGAAGTAGGTGGCGTGGAATTCGTAGGGCGCGTACGTCATGGCCACGCCAAAGAAGAGGCCAAAGACGGCGGCAGGCCACGTCAGGAGGAGCGGGGGCTTGCGCGCGGGCTCGGCGGAGGGCTCTACGGTGGGCGGGCGCATGAGTCTTCCTTCCAACCAGCTTGGGCGGCGCAAATCCACAGCCTGCCAGAGGAGCGTCCATCGGCTGACAGCATTATGTGGGTGTAGGTCCGCCATCCGTCAAACGGAGGCCTGGCGGGGGAGTTCCACGGTGAACGTCGCGCCGGCGCCGGGAGCGCTGCGGACGCTCACCGTGCCGCCGAGCGCCTGGACGATCTGCCGGGTGATGTAGAGGCCCAGGCCGAGGCCGCCGTAGTGCCTGTCGGACACGGCGCGCTGGAAGCGGCCGAAGAGGCGGGGGAGGCTCTCCGGGGCGATGCCGATGCCCTCGTCGCGCACCACGAGGCGGGCGAGCTGGGCGTCGGCCTCCACGCGCACGTGCACGGGCTTGCCGGCGCCGTACTTGAGGGCGTTGGACAGCAGGTTGGTCACCACCTGCTCCAGCCGGAGCCGGTCCCACGCGCCCTCGGTGGGGCCGGAGAGCTCCAGGAGGAGGGGGCTGTGGGACTGGGTGGCGGGCAGCTCGAAGCGCGCGGCCACCTCCTGGGTGAGCGCGGCCAGGTCCACCTGCTCCAGGTCCAGGCGCAGGCGGCCGGCGTGGATGCGGGTGACGTCGAGCAGCTCGTTGACGAGCGCGTTGAGGCGGCCGGCGTTGCGGTCGATGTTCTCCAGCTTGGCCAGCAGCGCCGGGGGGAGCGCGCCGACGTCGCCGCGGCGGGCCCCGCGCAGGAGCGACTGCACGTTGAGCTTGAGGGAGGTGGTGGGGGTGCGCAGCTCGTGGGCGGCCACGGTGAAGAACTCGTCGCGCTGGGCGACGGCGTGGCGGGCCTCGCGGAAGAGCAGGACGTTGTCCACGGAGAGGGCGACGCGGTCGGCCAGCTCCTCGGCGAAGCGCAGATCCTCCGGCCCGTAGGTGCGCTCGCGGAAGGTGAAGAGGACGAGCGCGCCCAGGGTGCGCCCGTGCGCGCGCAGGGGCACGGCGATCAGGGAGTGGGGCCTCAGGGCCTGCATGAGGCGCAGGTGCTCGGCGTCGCGGGTAAGGGACTGGAGCAGCGGGGGCGTCAGGTCGACGAGGAGCTGGGGCGTGTCCCGGGGCAGCCGCAGGCCCGCGAGGCAGGGGGCGGAGTGCTCCTCGGCGTAGCGGCGCAGCACCTCGCGCAGCACCACTTCCCGGGAGGGCTCGGTGGCCACCGTCTCCAGCAGGAGGGGCTGGCCGCCGCTGTCCATCACCTGGAGGGCGCAGCCGTCGCCGAGCATGGGCACGCAGCGGCGGGCCAGCTCGTGCAGGGCGCTCTCCACGTCCAGCGAGGCGGTGAGCAGGTGGCTGGCCTCGGCGAGGAAGCCCGTCTCGCGCTCCTCGCGCTTGCGGCGGGTGATGTCGGTGAACCAGAGGGAGAGCCCGTCGCCGCGCTTGAGGGCGACGAGGCGGAACCACCGCTCACGGTTGCCGAGGGGGAAGAGCACCTCGTCGACATAGGGCTCACCCGTCTCCATCACGCGGGCCATGCGCGCGAGCAGACCGCCGGTGCGGGCCAGGGGGAGGACCTCGGCGACGCCCCGGCCCTGGAGGTCCGTCAGGCGCATGTCCAGCATCGTCTCGGCGGCGGGGTTGGTGTAGTCCCAGACGAGGTCGTTCAGCTCGCCGCCGGGTCCGCGCACCCCCGAGAGGGCGATGAAGCCATCCGGGTGGTCAACGGCGAAGGCCCACTCCTCCGTGACCTGCGGAAGGACGAGCTTCGCGGCTGCTCGGAGCGTGGGCATGGCGTGGACCTCTCTCTGACGCAGGGCCCCCCGGCACCCGCGGTGAGAGGAAGCCTGGAAGGATCCGCGGCGGCGATCAAGCGGGGTGGCTCAAGCCACCTCGAGGACCGTCCACTCGCGTACCTCGCCGGCCAGGGTGACCTCGATGGTGTCGCCCGCGCGACGTCCGAGCAGGGCACGGCCCACGGGAGAGGCGGGGGTGATGACGGAGAGGAAACCATCGCCGCCGGGGCCGGTGAGTTCGGTGCCGGCGCCGGCGGGGAGGAGGAAGAAGGTGCGCTCGGCGAAGCCCTCGTCGTCCTCGGTGGACACGTCGATGATGGCGCCGAGGCCGACGGCGCTCTTGCGCGAGAAGCGGGGCAGGCCGGCCTCCTGGAAGTCGGAGAGGGCCTTGAGCTCCTCGAGGACGCGGCGGGCGCGCTGGGCCTGGCCGGTGGCGAGGCTGCCGTACTCGATGGCGGCGCGACCGTCCTCCTTCTTCTCGGACTCGGTGGCGAGGCTCCGGGCGGCCTCGCGGGCATCGGCCTCGGCGCGGTGGGCGAGCCGATCGCTCTGCCGGAGACGTTCGGCGAGCTGGGCCAGCAACTCTGATTTTTCCAGCGGGGGCATGGGGCAACAGGACTGTAGCGCCCTGGCGCGCGGGCTCCAGTTTCCGGCTACATTCAGGGGGAGATGACACCGAAAGAACTGTCGGAGAAGGCCCGGGAGCTGGTGGGACAGGGGTGGGTGTTGCTGGACGTGCGCACGCCGGAGGAGTACCGGCAGGGGCACCCGGAGCCGGCGAAGAACATCCCGGTGCAGGAGCTGCCGCGGCGGCTGCCCGAGGTGGGCCCGCCGGGGACGCGGGTGGTGGTGTACTGCCAGGCCGGGGGACGGAGCGCGCGAGCGGTGGAGATCCTCCGGGCCAACGGCTTCACGGACCTGTTCGACTTGAAGTCCGTGAACAACTGGTGACAGGGGATTCGAGGCGGGGCCTCATCCCACGGGCTCGGGTTCCTTGTGGAACATCTGGGCGAGGAGCCGCTCCGCCGCGTCCGCGAGCAGGTCTCGCTCCATCCGTATCTCATCGCCAAAGAAGCGGTCGGACACGCTGGCATCGAGCGCATGGGTGGCGAGCAACTGGAAGGCCGCCGCCTCGTCGAAGGCCGTCTCCGCCGCCAGGACACGCTTGCCCGGTTGAAGGTCCTCCTGGTCGAAGCGGCCCTCCCACGTCTCCCCCAGGGTGACGGAGAAGTATTGCAGGGCGACGTTTCCGGGCCGGGACATGTGCGAGACCGCGACCACCGCGCGCAGCCGGGCGCGCTCCTCCGGAGTCATCTGCTGCTTCCAGGCCTCGACCGTGGCATGCATGGTCTCGAGCTGGTCGCGCGCCGCGTCCTCCGAGTTGCGCACGAGGTCCGGGACCTGTGCGCGGGTAAAGGCGGAGAGTGCCTCGGGCGCGACGCGGTTGTCGGCGAGGACCTGCTGGAGGAGCGCGAGCGAGGCGTCGAGGATGCGGTGCTGGCGTGCCAGTGAGTCCGGGGTGAATCCCCGGCGGTCCAGGCCAGCCGCCGCCGTGGTGATGAGCCGCCGGAACTCGACGAGCCGGTCCCGCGTGGACTCGTCGAGCGCGCCGCGCACGCCCGACAGGAGCACGTGGAGGGCGAGGGGAAGGTGGTTGAGCGCCTTGAGCTCGTGGTAGCGCCGGGTCCGCGCGGGGCCCTCGAAGCGCTGGCCGTCGCGCCGGAGGATGAGCAGGTCGTCGATCTGCGCGATGACCGGGCCCATGTGGGTGAGGACGGCCTCACGGCGCGCGGCGTAGGCGCCACGGAAGGCCTCGTTGAGGGCCAGGAGCGGATCGGAAGGCTCCAGCGCGGCGGCCTCGGCGGGAGGGGCGGAAGAGGCGAAGGGACACTCGGCCATGTCTCATCCCCGGGTCCACGGACGCAGGAGCGCACGCGCCGGGGCGCCGTCCGCGCCCGTGAGGCGCAAGGGCAGGCACACGAGTTCGTAGTCACCCGGGGCCGCCTCGCCGAGGTAGAGCCCCTCGACAATCCAGATGCCCGCGTCGAGCAGCGTGCGGTGCACCGCGGGGCTGTCCTCGTGGAAGCCCGCCACCGAGAGGTAATCCACGCCCACGCACCCCACGCGCCGCTCGGCGAGGAAGGCCGCGGCCTCCTGGGTCAGCCCGACGAAGGACTCCTGGAAGGGCAGCTCCCACCAGCGCCGGTCGGAGTTGTGCGTGCGCAAGAGGAGCCGCTCCCCGGGCCGCGGGTCATGCGCCCGCAGGGCGTCCGCGCGCACCGACCCCGTCCCTGGCAGGTGCACGACGCGCGCGCGGCCCATGGTGGCCTCCAGCGGCAGCTCGTCGATGCCCGGTCGCCCCGAGAAGAAGTGCACGGGCGCATCCACGTGGGTGCCCGCGTGCGCGCTCAAGGACAGGTGGGTGACATTGGCGTCCGCGCCCTCCTCGAGCGACTGCACGCGTTTGATGTCCGGGGAGGGGTCCCCCGGGTAGTAGGGCATCGAGGAGGACAGGGGGACGGAGACATCCAGCCAGGGCGTGGAGTGGGACATGGTCGGAGCGCTCTCCCTTCAGCCAAAGTGGACGATGCGCTTGATGCCGTCGCTCTTCCCGGTCAACGCCTCGGGCACGGCCTCGGGCGGGTAGCGCGTGGTGATGAGGCGCTCGAGCGCCCCGGGCCAGCGCTCGATGAACGCCTGGAGGTCGGTGAGCGCGGCGTCGAAGGCGTCGGGCCCGGCATTGACGGTCCCGAGCACCACCTGGTTCTTGAGCACGAGCGACTTCATCAGCGTGCCACCCTCCAACTGCAGCGGCTCCTTGCGGCCGGGCACGCCGGTGAAGATGAAGATGCCGTTGGGCCCCAGCGCGCCGAGGACATCGAAAGAGAACTTCGAGGCGCCTGTCGCCTCGTACACGACATCCACCGCTCCGGCCCTGGCCGCCAGGGCGCTCGGGTCGACATCCTGCGAGGAGAGGTAGCGGCCGCCCACCGCGTCGACCAGGGCGCTCCGCTCATCCGGTGGACGCGAGTACGAATACACGGTCGTGGTGAAGCCCGCGCGCCGCAGCGCCATCGCGCCCAGGAGGCCCACCGGGCCCGCCCCGAGCACCACCGCGTGCAGCGGCGTGCTGCCCTCACGTCCCCACGGCAGCCGCGCCTGGATGTGCTCGAGCTCCTTGAGCGCCTTCTCGCCGATGGTGAGGGGCTCGGTGAGGACGGCCACCTCGCGCAGCGCCTTGGGCACCCGGTGCAGGTAGGCCACCTCCTCCACGAACTGCTCGGCCATGAAGCCGTGCGCCTTCTGGATGCCGCGCTCGGTGTACGCGCCGGTGAGGCAGAAGTCCGGGCGGCCCTGACGGCAGGGACGGCACTCCTCCCGCGGGCACGGTCTGCGCACGCGCGGCACCACGAGGTCTCCCGGCTCCAGCCCCTTCACCCCTTCTCCCACCTCCACCACCTCGCCGAGCGCCTCGTGGCCGAGGATGAGGTACTTCGCCCCCTCCGGTGGCGTGCCGTACTGGAACCGCGCGATCTCCTGGTCCGTACCGCACAGGCCCACCTCGAGCGTACGGACCCGGACTTGCGTGGGCTTCTCGATGCGTGGCTCCGGCACGTCGTCGATGACGCGCAGCACCCGCTCCTTCGGAAATACCGCGACGGCCTTCATGCACCTCTCCCTGTGGGGGGTTGCTCACTGCGCCGCGGGAGAACCCTCGGAGCCTGCTTCGAAGTCATGGAACTCGGAGGGCAGGTGGACGACGACCCGGCCGAGCTCGCGCACCACGACGCGTCTCGTCTCCGGGTCCAGGCTGAACCGCACGCAGCAGCCCTGCACGTAGAAGCGCAGCCCCTGGTCGTCGTGATAGGCGAACTGCTCCCACTGCCAGTCATCCGGAGGCCAGAGCGTCGCCAGTTCCGCGATCCGCGCGAGCATCAGATGGATGGTCGCGCACGTGCGCCTGGGCAACAGGTCCATCAAGGAGAAGAGGTGATCGGGCAGGTCAATGGCATAAGACATGCCCTCACGGTGGGGGTTGCCCACTCGCACCAAAACTGTACCGGGGAGCGATAGACGCATCCCGCGAGGGTTTTCGCCGGAATGACCGTCTGCCTGCCACCTCCCCGTCCTGCCAGGGTTGAAAACGAACCGCCCGGTCGCCAGTGAAGGGCGCCGGGCGGAACGGTCACTTCAGCGGGAGGTGTAGGGAGGAGGGCTACTGGATGTTGCCCGTGACGCTCGCGTTGCCCTTGAGCGTGAAGGTGCAGGAGGTGCGCTTCTCCCCGCCGGACGAGCATGCGCCCGACCAGATGGCCGACCGGCCGCTGTCCACCTTCAAGGTGATCTGCGAGCCGAGGACGAACGTCGCCGACGAGGGCGAGCCAACGAAGGAATAGATGCCCGTCGGGTTCGAGGTGAGGGTGGGACCCGAACGTCCGGTGGCGGTGACGGACAGGGTCGCGTTGGTCGTCGTGGCGTTTTCGACCCACACATCGAACTTCACGTTCGTGTAATTGCCGGCGGCGTCATGGATGCGCAGGTAGAGGCCGTGGGCGCCGTTCGGGACGGTGGTGGTGTTCCAGTTCACGCTGTAGGGCGCCGTGGTGTCGCTGCCGATGAGCACGTTGTAGTCGTAATAGAACTCGACGCGAGCGACGCCGACGTTGTCCTGCGCGGACGCCGTCACCGTGACGGTCCCCGAGAGATCGGACCCATGCTCTGGCGAGGTGATGGTCCCGGTCGGGGACTGGGTGTCGACTCCACCCGCGTTCAGGACGTTGAGATTGCTCACGGTCGCCGAGGTCGTCACGTTGCCCGCCGCATCGAAGGCCTTCGCGCTGAGCGAGGTGGAGTTGTTCGGCTCGGCGGTGGTGTCCCAGGCGAAGCTGAAGGGAGGGGTCGTATCGCTGCCCAGGAGGGTTCCCGCGCGGTAGAAGTCGACCCTCGTGACGCCGACATCGTCCGTGGCGTTCACGTCGATGTTGACGAGGCCGCTCACCGTGGAGCTCGCCGTCGGCGAGGTGATCGACACGGTCGGGGCCAGGTAGTCCGTCCGCACGAAGAGGCCGATGAAATCCACGGAGATGCTCGTGAAGTTGTCCTCGAGGTGCCAGTTCTCGGAGACGTTGACCAGGACGTCTCCACCGGTCGTGGTGATGGGGGCGTCGCAGGTCACGTACGAAGTCCCGGTGAACTTGCAGGTGTCGTAGTGGAGGTACGTGTCGGTGCCGTTCTTCCAGCCGAACGAGAAGGTCTCGAAGTCGGCGAGGGACTTCTTGGCGATGACGCGCAGCGTGTAGTGGCCCGCCGGAACCGCGGGGAGGGTCCACGTGTGGTCGAGCTTCTTGTGCGTGCTGTCGTAGAACGCAGCCGTCTCGGTGAGCACCTGGGCGACCCCGTCGGCCGCCCGCGTGTCCGCGGAGGTGCCCGAGGCGATCTTCCCGAGGTAGGTGGATTCAGAGGTCGCGATGTAGGCGCCCTCGGCGTTTTGAAGCTCGGCGACCTGCCCGACCAGAAGATCCGCCTCTTCCCGTGGACCACAGCTGGAGGAGAGGAGGGTGCCGGCGACAAGGGCACCAAGGAGAGACATCGAAGGTGAGGTGTTCATGGAGTTCTCTCAAGGAGGGGTCTACCCGTGTACCCAGCAATACCGGGAAGATCAAGGCGGTGGAAACGCCTTTACAGAGGGTGTTTCTTTTGGAATCTGCCCCTCCATGTCAAACGTCGATCCGAATCTGCGCCGGGAACTCTTCGGCTGGTACAGCCCCCGACTGGGCATGGACATGCCCATCGTCCGTTACGGCCACTGGGGTCCGGCGATGCTGCTCTTTCCCACCGCCGGAGGCGACTTCCTCGAGGCCGAGCGCATGGGGCTCATCCAGAGCGTGGCGCACCACTTGTTCGCCGGCCGGGTACAGATCTTCAGCATCAACAGCATCAATCCCTGGGCGTGGATGAACCCCGGCATGCCCATCCACGAGAAGGCCCGCAACCAGGTGCTCTACTCGGAATACGTCGAGCAGGAGGTCGTCCCACACATCCGCCGCTGCTTGGGGAATGACCAGGCGCGCATCGGCGCGGCGGGTGCCAGCTTCGGGGCCTTCCATGCCGCCAATGCCTTCTTCCGGCGCCCGGACCTGTTCGACCTGCTCCTCGGACTGGGCGGCTTCTACGATCTCCAGCCGGAGTTCCTCCACGGCTACTGGAGCGATGACGTCTACTTCAACAACCCCGTCTCCTACGTCCCGAACCTGTCCGAGGGCCCTGGGATGGACCTCCTCCGGCACCACAGCCGGATCCACCTGGTGACGAGTCGCGGCGCGTGGGAGCACCCCGGGTATTCCGAGCACCTCAGTCACCTGCTGCACCAGCGCGGCATCCCCCACAACCTGGACATCTGGGGCCACGACATGCCCCACGACTGGAGCACGTGGTACCGGCAGCTCGACCACTACATGAGCGAACGGCTCGGGTACTAGCTCAACCGCTCGCATGCCTGGTCGGCGGACATGATCTCCGGAAAGACCTGGGGGGCCCGACTGTTGGGCTCTCGCCCCGGGCGTTCCTGGGGCACGGCGCGTCTGGCGGGCCCCGCCGTTCAACAGCCCTCTCCCTTGGATGGACTCCGCCGACGTGCCCGCCATGCCTCCGCTGTCCTCTCCTGATTTCCAGCCGCTCTTCGAGCAGAGCCCGGGCTGCTACCTCGTCCTCAGACCCGACGCGGACTTCACCATCCTGGCGGTGAGCGACGCCTACCTGCGTGCCACCATGACGACCCGCGAGGGGCTCGTCGGTCATGCCCTCTTCGAGGTGTTCCCCGACAACCCGGCGGACCCGAAGGCCAATGGCACCCGCAACGTGCGCGCCTCGCTCGAGCGGGCCCTGGCCACTCGCGCGCCGGACACCATGGCCGTGCAGCAGTACGACATCCCGCGTCCCGAGAGCGGTGGGGGGGGCTTCGAGGAGCGCTACTGGAGCACCAGCCACATCCCTGTTTTCTCCTCCACGGGAGAGGTGTGCTACCTCATCCACCGGACGGAGGACGTGACGGACTTCGTGCTCCTGTCCCGCGCGGCGTCTTCGCAGGACCGGAACACGGAGGTGGATGCGGACGTCCTGCGCCGGGGCCAGGAGTTCCTCCAGGCCACCAACCGGGAGCTGCGTGAGGCGGTGCGCGTCCGTGACGAGTCCCTGGCCCTGGCCGCGCAGGCCCGTGCGGAATCCGAGCGCCAGCGGGCCTGGCTCCATTCGCTGTTCATGCAGGCCCCCAGCGCGATCACCATCCTCCGAGGGCCCCAGTACGTCATCGAGCTGGCCAATCCCCTGGTGTGTCGCATCTGGGGCCGCCGTCCCGAGCAGGTGCTGGGCAAGCCCCTGTTCGACGCCCTTCCAGAGGTCGTGGGCCAGGGGCTGGAGGAGCTTCTGGCCCAGGTGCTCACGACCGGGGTGCCCTACGTCGGCAAGGAGCTGCCCGTCAGGCTGGCGCGCCTCGAGGGTGGAGCCCTCGAGGACGTGTACTTCAACTTCGTCTACGAGCCCATGCGCGACAGCCAGGGCCAGATGGAGGGCATCATCGTCGTCGCCTCGGACGTGACGGAGCTGGTGCGGGCACGCCAGCGCACGGAGGCGCTCGCCGCCAGGGAGGTGCACGCCGCCGAGGAGCGGCTCCGGCTGGCGATGGAGGCCATGAAGATGGGGACGTGGGACATGGACCTCGCCACGTGCTCGGTGGTGTGGGACGGGCGCATGCGCGCCCTCTTCGGGCTGTCAGCGGACGCCCCGGTGGATTACTCCACCCTCCTCTCGTGCGTGCATCCCGAGGATCGCGAACGGGTGGACCGCCTCGCGCGGGCGGCGCTGGAGCCTGGGGGCACGGGGACGCTCTCCCTCGAGTACCGCACCGCACCCCAGGAGGGCGAGAAGGAGCGGTGGGTGAGCACGCAGGGCCAGGTGCACTTCGATGTCTCGGGGCAGCCCACGCGCGTGCTGGGCACGGGGCTGGACATCACGGGGCGCAAGGCGTTGGAGGCGGAGACGAAGGCGCGGACCGACTTCGAGAAGCAGCTCATCGGCATCGTCTCCCACGACCTGCGCAACCCCTTGAGCGCCATCCTGTTGGGGACCCAGGCGTTGCTGCGCCAGGATGGCTTGGAAGAGCGGCAGATCAAGAGTGTCGTGCGCATCCAGTCCTCGGCCGAGCGCGCGGTGCGCATGGTCAAGGACCTGTTGGACTTCACCCAGGCGCGACTGGGCGGGGGCCTGCGCGTGGAGCGCCGGCCGCTGGAGCTGGCCCCCCTCGTCATGCAGATGGTGCTGGAGTCGGAGGCGGCCCACCCCGAGCGCACCATCGAGGTGTACCGGGCGGGCGACACGCGGGGGGAATGGGATGGGGACCGCATCGCCCAGGTGGTGACGAACCTGGTGACC
>NZ_DASVWK010000067.1:0-8483 GCF_036389735.1 Archangium sp.
GCTGGTCCTTCCTGGACGTGTGGTACGCGCGCGTGGACGCCGAGGCCCTGCTGAAGGAGATGGCCGAGGAGGAGCGCCAGAGCGCGGAGAAGACGCTCGCCCAGGCGGTTCGGCGGACCCAGCTGGCCGCGCTGCCCAAGCTCACCGAGCTGCGCGAGGGCCGCCGCTGCATCATCCATGATCCGCCCCTCCTCATGCGCACCCCGAGGGACCACGCGGAGGAGCTGGCCGAGGTGCTCCAGGCGATGGGCGGGGGCGGGGGTTACCTGGCCTCGCTCCAGGAGGATCGGGCCACGCTGGTGCGGCGCTACCAGACGGTGGACGTGGCGTGGAAGGTGGTGGGCGTGGGCAGTGTGGGGCTGCGCTGCTACATCGCGCTGCTGCTGGGGGCGCACGCGGAGGATCCCCTCTTCCTGCAGTTGAAGGAGGCGGGGCCGTCGGTGCTGGAGCCCTTCGCGGGCAAGAGCACCTGCGCCAATGCCGGGCAGCGGGTGGTGGAGGGGCAGCGGCTGATGCAGGCGGCCAGCGACATCTTCCTCGGCTGGTGTCAGGTGGGCGGGCGCCACTTCTACGTGCGCCAGCTGCGAGACATGAAGGGCACCACCGACGTGGAGCGCCTGTCGCCCCGGGGGCTGCGCCAGTACGCGGCGGTGTGCGGCTGGGCGCTGGCCCGGGCCCATGCGCGAGGAGGGGATGCGGCCATGCTGCGCGGCTACCTCGGCCAGAGCGAGGTGTTCGACCGGGCCATGTGCGACTTCGCCCGCGCCTACGCCGACCAGACGGAGAAGGACTTCGCCCTCTTCCAGAAGGCGGTGCGCGGCGGCCGGCTCCAGGCCCACGAGGACTCGTGACATGGGCGCTTCGAGCGACGACCTCATCCAGTACAGCTTCAACCCCTGGTGGGGCTGTACCCGCGTGAGTCCCGGCTGCGACCACTGTTACGCCGAAGCGTTGGATGCGCGAACCGGCGGAGCGCACTGGGGCAAGGGGGTGCCGCGCCGGACCTTCGGAGATCGCTATTGGGCCGGACCGCTGAAGTGGAACGAGGCGGCGCGGAAGGCCGGGCAGCGGGCACGGGTGCTGTGCGCCAGCATGGCCGATGTCTTCGACGCCGAGGCGCCCTCGGGACAGCTCGAGCGGCTATGGCACCTCATTCCCCAGACGCCCCACCTCGACTGGCTGCTGCTCACCAAGCGCCCGGCCCGTATCGCTCGGAGCCTCCCGGAGGACTGGGGCAGCGGCTATCCCAACGTGTGGCTGGGGGCGACGGTGGAGAACCAGGAGCTGGCCTCCCAGCGCATCCCCGTCCTCGTCTCGGTGCCGGCGCGGCTGCGCTTCCTCTGCTGTGAGCCGCTCCTGGGTCCGGTGGACTTCCGCCCCTGGGCCCACGGCATCGGTTGGGTCCTTGCCGGTGGCGAGACGGGCCCTCATGCCCGGCCCCTGGACCCGGGCTGGGTGCGCGGCCTCTGGGAGCAATGCCAGGAAGCCGGCGTGCCTTTCTACTTCAAGCAGCGGGGCCGCTCCCGCGCCGGGTGGGACGAGCTGCCGGCCGCGTGCTGAAGCGCTCCTACCTGTTCAGGTCGAGCGCGTACCAGCGGTCGCAGCCGAAGTGGCCCGTGGCGCCCATGGGCTTGGGGAGCGGCTGGAAGCCCAGGCGCTGGTACAGCTTCTGCGCCTGCGCCATCCCCGCCAGCGTCTCCAGGTAGCACAGGCGGTAGCCCGCTCCCTTCGCGAACGTCAGGCACTGGCGCAGCAGGCGCTCGCCCACGCCCCGTCCGCGCGCCTCGGGCAGGAAGTACATCTTGCGCAGCTCGCAGACGCCCGGCTCGCCCGCGTCCAGCGGCGCGATGCCCCCTCCGCCCACCACCCGGCCCGTCTCGTCCTCCACCACCCAGTAGGCGCGGCCCTCGCGCGCGTAGGCCGCGCTCATTCCATTCACCTCCGGATCGTGGATGGCGAACCCCGGTCCGCTCGCTCCGAATTCAGGCATCACCGTGCGGATGACCGCCGCCACCGCCGCGTCATCTCGCGGCTCGATGGGGCGTAGCTTCAGTTCCGTGCTCATGGTGGGCGCACCGTTCCACAGGCTCCGCCCCGAGGCCAGTGCTCCGCGAGGGCTCGGGCGGCCCATACCCGGAGTGCGGGTGTCCGCCGTGCGTGTACGGGGGGAAACAGGGCTTCATGGCCCGCCGCGTCAGGGGCTCGGCGAGGTGGATTTCCCGGTCGGGGCGCCCCTATACACCGGCCCGGGAAGTCCCTCACGGAGACAGCGCACATGGCCAACAAGGTCAAGGCAGTCCTCATCGGCGGTACCGGCTACGGCGGGGCGGAGATCCTTCGCCGGCTCCTCTTCAACCCGAACGTGGAAGTGACCCGCGTCACCGCGGTGGACAACATCGGCAAGAAGGTGGGCGACGTCCACTTCAACCTCGCCGGGCTCACGGATCTCACCTTCCAGGAGCTGCCTCCCGCCCAGGCGGTGGCCGGCGCGGACGTGGTCTTCCTGGCCATGCCCCACAAGACCACCGCCAAGGTGGTGTTGGACATCCTCGATACGGGCGTGCGCATCGTGGACCTGTCCGGCGACTTCCGCCTGCGCGACGCGGCCTCCTACGCGAAGTACTACGGCGTGGAGCACCCGGCGCCGCGGATGCTCACCGACGGCGCCTTCACCTACGGCATGCCCGAGCTCAACCGCGAGGCCATCCGCAAGGCGCGCTACATCGCCAGCCCCGGCTGCTTCGCCACCACCATCGCGCTCGGCGTGATGCCGCTGGCCAAGGCGGGCCTGCTCTCCGGCCCCATCCACACCGTGGCCGCCACCGGCTCCTCGGGCAGCGGCGCCAATCCGCAGATCACCACGCACCACCCGCTGCGCGCGGCCAACCTGCGCACCTACAAGCCGCTCGAGCACCAGCACATCCCCGAAATCCTCCAGACGCTGCGCATCGCCGGAGGCAAGGAGGACATGTCGCTGGAGTTCGTGCCCGTGTCCGCGCCGCTGCCGCGCGGCATCTTCTCCACCTCGTTCGCCGAGGTGCCCGCCTCCGTCACCCAGGAGCAGCTCACCGCGGCGTGGAAGACGGCCTTCGGCAACGAGCCCTTCATCCGGATCGTCAGTGGCGGTCGCCAGCCGGAGATCGTGGGCGTGTCCGGGAGCAACTACGTGGAGGTGGGCTTCACGCTCGGCCCCGTGACGGGCAACACCCGGCGCGTGGTGTGCTTCTCCGCGCTGGACAACCTGGTGAAGGGCGGCGCGGGCCAGGCCATCCAGAGCTTCAACGTCATGATGGGCTGGGACGAGCGCCTCACGCTCGCCGAGCCGGGGCTGTGGCCGTGAGCGGGCTGAACGACTTCCGCGGGCGCTGGTTCGTCGTGAAGATTGGCGGCGAGCTGGCGATGGACCGGCCCAAGCTGGCCGCGAGCGTGGGCGCCGCCGTGCGCGCCTTCCTCGGCGCGGGCATCCGCGTGGCCGTCATTCATGGCGGCGGGCCCCAGGCCACCGACCTCCAGAAGAAGCTCGGCCTCCAGCCGAAGATGGTGGCGGGCCGGCGCTATACGGACGAGGCCACCCTCGAGGTGATGAAGATGACGCTCGCGGGCCAGGTGTCGGTGGACGTGGCCTCGGCCTTCCGCCTGGCGGGAGTGCCCGCCCTGTGCACCACGGGCATGTCCGCCGGGCTCATCGAGGCCAGGCGCCGGCCTCCCAAGGTGATGAGCGGCGCGGGCCCGGATCCGGTGGACCTCGGTCTGGTGGGCGATGTCACGGGCGTGAACACCGAGGCCTTCCAGCGCATCTCGGACGCGGGCTTCGTCCCCGTGCTCGGCTCGCTGTCGGGGGACGCCCAGGGCAACGTCTTCAACATCAACGCGGACACGGTGGCCACCCGCGTGGCCGCGAAGCTCGGGGCGGCCAAGCTGTTCCTCGTGTCCAACGTGCCCGGCGTGCTGGCCAACAAGGACGACCCCACCACGCGTCTGCCCACGCTCACCCCCGCCGAGGCCCGCGCGAAGATCGCCTCGGGGGTCATCCAGGGCGGGATGATTCCCAAGGTGGAGGAGAGCCTGGAGATGCTGGAGGAGGGCATCGAGGCCATCCACATCGTGGGTATCTCCCCCGACGATGCCGTCCTGCGCGAGGCAGAGAAGGCCGGCAGTCAGGGCACCGCGTTCCTGCGCGGGTAGAGTGGCTGGGGTGCGCCCGCGTCCCGTCGTGCGGGAGACCGCACGGGGACGCGGATGTGTGGGTCGCCCTTGCGCCTATTGCAGGTCGAGTTGCCTGTCCCATTGATACAATCTCTGGAGCACCCAACCCGGGCGTACTGCGGAGATACGCTCGAAGGCGGCGGCATCCAATGAGGCGAGATGGTCGCGCCAGGCGGTGGGATCGGTCACCACTTCCGGGTGATTGAGCTTCTGTCTATCCGCGAATGGGAGGATATGGGGCAATTGGCGGAGAATGGCCTCGACACAATCCGCTCGCGTCGCTCGGGCCATGCTTTCCGAGGCCATCGCGAGACGTGAACGGACGGAGTCCTCTCCCTTGGGGCACCAGGCGTCCATGGCCCAACCGCAGGCAGTGGTCAGGAGTTCATCCAGGTTCAGGAACGTATTCAGCTTCTGATGGAGATAGCGCCCGTGTTGGAGCGAATCCCAGAAACGCACCACGGCCTCGAGGCGCAGAGCCGTGCGCGCCGCGCTATCTGGAGCCCTTCCTGAAAGCGCGAAGTACAGCGCGCCCCAGGCCGTTTCACGAAAAGAAGTCTCGTACATGTTGTCGAGGTGCCGGTGGTTCTTCTCGTCCACTTCGCACAAGCTCATGATCAACTCCGAGACCATGTACAGCCGCCAGGCCGGCTCCTCGTCTTGGAAATCGACGACATTGTGCGTGAGGACCACCTCACCGGGAGCAACCGTCCGCAATTCCCGGGGCTGGGGGAAGGCGCCGCTGAGCTGATATTGCTTTGCACAATGGCGCCCCTCCGTCTTCGCCTTGCGTTTGATCGTGCCGTAGGCGCCATGAAGGAAGGACGGAAGTTGGAGCGTGTTGGCCTGATTGGTTTCCATGGTGTGCTCACATGCCTGACGCTTTGGGAAGTGGTACCGGGGCCACGGTGGGCGGGGACTTCGAGGGGAAGGGGAGAACCTTTCCTCCCGGCAGAGATGTGCCGCGCTCATTGGACCTCGTGGTGGAGACGACGATCATCGCCACCTTGCCTACCGTGTCGATAGCGACGCCGATGGCTCCACTGATCGTGGAGAGACGCTCTCGCCTTTCAACCATCCCCTCGACGGCTTGGGCCACCCATCCACCGTACTGTTTCAGTTCCTGCTCGGAAATCTCCACCCATTGCCCTGCCTGATACGCAGCCGCGCTCGAATCGAGGCGCTCCTGGCTTCGGGTCCAACGGTACTGGGTGACTCCAGGTGCGTTGGTGCACCACTCCAAGCGCCAGATGAACTGCCCTTGTGTGAATTGGATCAGGATCTCACCCTCGAACCCCTTTCCAGTTGCAAGTTTGTCGGCGGGCATCAAGGTTCGGTTCAGTGCGAGCAGGTAGGTTTGAACTTCCTGGATGCCGTCCTGGAGCCCTTTTTCACCATGAGGCTTGATTTCAAAAACAGTCAGCATGGTCATGTCAGTGATGTCCGGGCGCATCTTGCGTTCGTTCTCGGGCAGGAGTGACCAGTCTCCGATACCTCGTTCTTGAAGGATGCTTTGGATAGTGTCCTTGTTGTAGAAAACCACGTTCGTCGGGTATCGCGTGCCGTAGATATATGCGATGAGCCGGTGCGAGGCGTTGCCGAGGAAGAGTTCCCAAGGCAACTGGGAGTCCGGTTTCCGGCCGGGCACCTTGTAACCCTGGATGGTCTGGGTGGTGAAGTTCCCACAGACTGAAGGGCGGCTGCCCGAGGCCATGCTGTCGCGCGGAGGCCGGGAGACAGGGGGCTCCGCATGGGCGAGTTCCGCCAGGGCCGTGATGACCACAAGCCCTATCAGATGGGATAGGGCCCTGCTCCCACGCCAACCCAGCGTGGGTGCGCACTTGAAACGCTCGTGGGCGTGCGGAGGAGTGCTGATGTGGCTGACGAGCGGTTGCATGGCGGGAGAGCAGGGAGGGTTCAGAGCACTTTGCCTCGATGTTGTGAAGGGAAGGGGACTTCCCCCTTGCCTGAGAGGCGGTGGGGCAGTCTCCCGGGCTCCTCGCTCCCGGGAATCAGAACGCCTGTGGCTCAGCGTCGAGGCTGGAATGTACCCTCGGGGCCCTGGATATAGGTGTACACGATGGGCCAGCGGAGGACGGTGGCGTCGGGGCTCCGGTCCACCCGGGCCGGGTCGATGTTGAGGCCGTTGGTCGGCGGCAGGGCCGCGTGCGTCGTCACGCCGAAGCGATCCGTGTCGTCATTCAGGGCCACACCGCACAAGGGCACCGGAGGGGTCTCGGGCGTCGGGTACACCCGGTCGAAGGAGATGTAGACCCGATCCGGGAAGACCTTCGCCTCACCCGTCACCTTCAAGCCCGTTTCATCGTTCAGGATAAGGATGCCCTCCATGGGCCCGCTCTTGACGTTGATCGCGTTGGAGCAGGGCTGCTTCGAGCCCGCGCAGGTGGTGGTCTGCAATCGGACCTCCATGATGGGCTGGAGACCCAGGTGTCTGGCCGTGGCGCGGGCCTCGGGCGGGCACTGCTCAAGAAGGCGGCCCATGTCGGGACGTACGGGCGCGCTCGCACAGGCGGCGAGGTGAGCTGCGGTGGCGCAAGCGCACAGCAGCGCGCACAGGCCGCCGGTGGACCCGGACGGCGTGGGCTGGAGAGAGGCGTTGTCGTGAGGGCTGGAGGCAAACATGGGGTGGAGTCCTTTCTCGGGGGTGGCCGCGCCGGAGCACGCCACCTCCACGGCGGACGCGCACCCGGCGCGGACAGCTTTCCACCCTACTCCGAGCAGCATCCACCCGAGGGCGAGCACCAGGAGCGCCACCGCTCCATTCCTCCGCCACCTCGATGATGGTCGCGCGCCCTCTGGCTGCACGGCTGGGGACGAGGCCTCCACCTTTGTCTCCGTGCGAGGCGTGGGCGCCTCTGTCCGCTGGGCCGGTTCTCCTACCGAGTCCGGGGCCGTTATCGGCCGCTTCACCGTCGAGCCGGCGGCCTCCGAGGGCTCCGGGAAGGCATACGGCACAGTCCAGGGCTCCGTCTTCCCCTCCGCCTCCAACATCCGCATCAACTCCTCGTGGACGGCCCGGGCGCTCGGCGGGCGCTGCTCCGGCTTCTTCGCCAGCAGCCGCAGCGTCAGGTCGTTCAGTCCCGGCGGCACGCGCGGGTCGATGCGGAGGGGTGGTGCCGGGGGTAGCAGCTCGATGGCGAGCGCGAGCTCTTCCTTGGGCAGCTTGGGGTTGAAGGCGTGGCAATCCGTGAGGACTTCGTAGAGCAGGGCCCCAAAGGCATAGAGGTCCATGGCGGGAGTGGGGGGGAGGTGCGCCCCGGTCTCCCACGCGCCGCCGAGCAGGAAGGCCGCGCACTCGGGAGGCATGTTGTGGAACGTGCTCGGAGGCAGTACCTCCGTCAGCGTGTAGGCCCCTGGCAGGTGCACCGAGCCGAAGTCGGTGAGAAAGGGCCTCTCGTCCCCATCCCTCACAAGGATGTTATCGGCCTTGAGATCGCGGTGCACCACGCCCCGCTCGTGCGAATCCGCCAGGACCCGCGCCACTTCGGCCAACTTGCCCACGAGGCGGTGTAGCGGGGCCTGGATCTTCCACCGCCACTGATTGAAGGTGCAGCCGGGGATGTAGTCGGTGACGACGAAGAAGAAGCCCGATTCCAGGTCCGGCCAGCGCCCCAACTCGCGCACCTCCGGTAGGTTGGGATGGCGGAAGTGCCCCAGCGCAACCGCCTCCCGGAAGGCCCGCTCGTCCGTGCGCGTCTCGTCCTCCTTGCTCGGCGGTCGCGCCGCCAACTTCATGGTGTATTCACGGCCCTCGTGCTCCACGAGCAACACGGTGGAGAAGCCTCCGGAGCCCAGGTGGCGGACCACCCGGTAGTGCCGCACGGTGTCCCCTGGCTGGAGCAGGTCAGGATGCAAGGGGCTCGTCATGGGGACACTCCCAGTCCATCGAGGCGCAGGGTCCGGGGACCGTCCTCCTCCAGAATCAAGGAGAGGCAGCCGACCCCTTCCGGACGTGAGGCGGTGAGGGTGTGGAACTGGTCTCGGCCCGAGACGCGCGAGGTGATGCGCAGAGGTCGGCTCTCGGCTCCCGCGGGAGGAGCCTGACGACACCTCACCTCCAGCCGGGCCCGGTTGAGCCGCCAGGGTGTTGCGTTGGGCCAGTCGGCGTGGATGAGCACCGTTACGAAGAGAAGCCCGTCGATCTGGACGACGGAGCCGGTCGAGGCCCGGATTTCATCGACGTACGAGGTGGCCTGCTCGCGACCTGGAAGGTCGAGAGCCAGCCTGGGACGCGTTCCTCCTGGCCCGTGGCTCGC
>NZ_DASVWK010000068.1:0-13385 GCF_036389735.1 Archangium sp.
TGCGCGCCCTGGAGCTCGAGCTGCCCGACGCGCAGCGGCTCTTCCTGTCCCTCACCCTGAGGGGCGCGCTGTCCGCGGCGGTGCGGCTGGGCATCGTGGGCATCCACGAGTCCCACCAGCTCCAACACCAGTGCGCCCCCCTGCTGGACGCGGTGCTGGAGCGCTGTGCCGGGCTGGGCCTGGAGTCGCTGGCCCAGACATCGCCGCTGATGGACCTGCTCGGCGCCACGCACGACCGGCTCTACTCGCGGCTCTTCCTTTCTTGAGGTGAACCATGCACGACGACCACCGCGGCCACGGCCATGACGACGACCACGACCACACGCACGAGGAGTGGGACCACCCGGGCCACTTCCACGAGCGCGACGAGCCCCAGCGGCGCGACTTCTCCTCGC
This sequence comes from Archangium sp., assembly GCF_036389735.1. GTDB lineage: Bacteria > Myxococcota > Myxococcia > Myxococcales > Myxococcaceae > Archangium. Next base: position 396 of record NZ_DASVWK010000068.1, read on the forward strand.
GGGCCTTCACCATCGGCATCGGCGGGCCGGTGGGCAGCGGGAAGACGGCGCTGGTGCTGGCGCTGTGCCGGGCGCTGCGGGAGAACTACCGGCTGGGCGTGGTGACGAACGACATCTTCACCAAGGAGGACGCCGAGTTCCTCGTGCGCAACCAGGCGCTCTCGCCCGAGCGCATCAAGGCGGTGGAGACGGGAGGCTGCCCGCATGCGGCCATCCGCGAGGACATCAGCCACAACCTGCTGGCGCTCGAGGAGTTGATGGAGGAGCTGAAGCCGGAGCTGCTCATCGTCGAGAGCGGGGGCGACAACCTGGCGGCGCAGTACAGCCGCGAGCTGGCGGACTACACCGTCTACGTCATCGACGTGGCGGGCGGGGACAAGGTGCCGCGCAAGGGCGGGCCGGGCATCACCCAGTCCGACCTGCTCATCATCAACAAGACGGACCTGGCGCCGCACGTGGGCGCGGACCTGTCGGTGATGGACCGGGACGCCCGGAAGATGCGCGGAGAGGGGCCCTTCGTCTTCACCCAGGTGACGAAGGGCGTGGGGCTCCAGGAGGTCATCCACCACCTGCTCGGAGCCTGGCGCAAGGCCACGGGCTCGGCCTGACGTCCTACCCGGCGAGCTTCACGGCCTCGTCGGGCTCGGGCGCCGCCTGCCGCTCGAGGACGCTCTCGCGGTAGGCGATGGCCCGCGCGCGCATCATCGCGCCCAGCGGCCGTAGCTCCTCCACGGAGTGCCAGGGGTCGAACGACATCCGTTCGATCTTCCCCTCGAGCTGGGTGCCGCGCGCGGACAGGAGGTCCTGCTGGGGCAGTACGAGCCGAGCCAGCTCGTGGAAGGGCGAGCGGTCCTCGGGCCAGGGCACCGAGGCGTCCTCGATGGGCGTGGTGCGCTCGTCCACGAAGAGCTGGGCGCGGAGGCTCCAGGTGAGCGGGCCGTTGCGCAGGCGGGTGACGAGGTCGTCCCGCAGGCCCGCGGGCGCGCCGGACGCCGGGTGCACCTCCGTGGGGCCCACGGGGAAGACGGCGAGCTTGGCCGCCGTGGCGCCGAAGCGCAGCGGCAGCGCCGTGTAGAAGGGCGTGGTGGCCAGGGAGCCCACCTTGGGCATCGAGGCGAGGCCCTTGAGCAGGGAGAGGGCACGACCGAGGCCCAGGGCACCGATGAGGCGCGGCACCAGCAGCGCGGGCCCCTTGGCGGCGGTGCGCACGAAGGCGAGGAACTCGTCCGGGGTGCCGAAGGGCATCGTCGGGAGCTGCACGAAGAGGAAGTCCTGGGTGAGCTTGTCCTCGAGGCCAGGGATGAGCTTGCGACCCGGGACGCCGATGAGCTTCAGCGCGAGGCCTCGGATGTCCGCGGTGCGATCCGGCTGGTTGCGGCCCGAGCCGTTGGAGAAGCGCGCGTAGACGGGCCAGGTGCGCTGCTCGGCGAAGAGGGCGACGCGGAGCGGCTCGGGCAGACCCGGGGAGACGGTGAGCTCGCCGAAGGCCCCGACATGGGCCTTGGCGTGCAGTGCGCGCGAGGGAGGGCCGCCACGGGCATTCTTCCTCTGCAGTTCCCGCAGCTCGGAGGCGTAGCGCTCGAAGCGCTCCACCTCGTCGGGAGCCACGGTTTCCTTCCAATCGGTTGCGCCGGGGAGAGTCATCCGGCGCAACCTAGCCCGATTTCATGCCCGGTGGGAGCGGGGGGGGCCTCAGGCCGCCTCGGACTTGTCGGCCGACTTCTCGCCGGGCGTCGCGTGCCGCACGCCTTCCCCATCCTTCCGCCGGGCCGGCTGCCGGTCCCACATCACCTGCATCACCGCGGCGAGCACCGTGAAGGACACCACCAGGGTGGTGATGAGCCCGATGCATGCCACCAGGCCCATGGACTTCAGGCCGTTGTGGCTGGCGACGAGGAGGGCGGCGAAGCCCGCGGCCGTCGTCAGGGTGGAGGAGGCCACCGCCGCGCCCACGCTGCGCAGCGCCACCACGGGCGAGGTGCCCTCCAGGAAGCGGTGTAGCAGGTACAGGCCGTGGCTCACCCCGAAGCCCAGGAGGATGGGCAGGATGATGATGTTCATGAAGTTCAGGTGCAGGTCCGTCAGCGTCATGAGGCCGAGCATCATGGCGAGGCCCACCGTGAGGGGGATGACGGACGCCAGCGCCAGCTTCACGTTGCGGAAGTCCAGGAAGTGCATCACCAGGATCCACAGCGTCACCAGGAGCACGGTCAGCTTGCCATCGGCGAGCACGATGCGCGCCAGCCGGGCGAACAGGGGCGCGGCCCCCGCGGCCCGGCGCACCTGCGCCTCGGCGAGCACCTTGCCCGACGCGTCCTTGACCTCCGGCGTGGGGATGTTGCTCGTCTGGTCGACGAAGGTGAGCATCTTCTTGCCGTCCCACAGGTCCACGTTCGGGTAGATGAACGTGAGGAAGCCGTGGTTCTCCGGCTGCGTCTCCTTCAGGTGGCGGAACTGCGAGGCGTAGACGTCCGGCACGCCGTGCACGTCGAACGGCTTGGCGTCCAGCATCTTCATGAAGAGGGCCGCCTTCTCCTGCATCTCCGGAGGCAAGGCCGTGACGTCGATGTCCTTCAGCTCCTCCTTCCACTCCTGGAGGATCTTCTCGTTGGCCGCGGCCGTCGCCGGGGGCGGGACGAAGGTGTAGATGCTCACCACCTGGTCCACGGCGGAGTACTTCTCCTTGTTCTTCGGATCCGTGAGCTCGTCGTAGACGGCCTTCGCCTCCTCCAGCGTCTTCGTGTAGACGGCGATGGGATCGCTGGAGATGTTGAAGCGCTGGCTGATCTCATCCTGGAGCCGCACCGACGGCTGGCCCTCGGGGATGAGGGCGCGGCTGTTGTAGTTGAAGCGCACGCCGGCCTTGATGCGCTCGGCCAGGGAGGCGGGCTTGTCCGTGGGCACGTCCACGTCGCTCCAGGGCACGGCCAGGGCGCACATGAGGGCCACGATGATGGTGGACACCGCGAGCATGAGCCCGGGCTTGGGGATGCGCAGCTCCTTGCCCGTGGTGGCGCTCTGCGTGGCCGGCGGCTTCATCTCGCCAATGAGCTTCTTGGGCAGCTCGGGATTGATGCGGCCCAGCAGCGCCAGCAGCGCCGGGCTCCAGGCGAAGAGCAGCACGCCGATGATGAAGGTGCCGGCGCCCGCGAGGAAGCCGAACTGGCTGAAGCCGCGGAACTCGCTGATCATCAGCACGAAGAACGAGCCCGACGTCACCACTGCGGACACCAGCGCCGGCCGACCCGCGTTGATCACCGCGTCCTGGATGGCCTGGTCGTAGGGCTTGCCCTGGCCCAGCTCCAGCCGCGTGCGGAAGATGAAGTGCAGGCCGTAGTCGATGCCGAACCCCAGCAGCAGGCCACCGAGGATGCTGGTGATCATGTTGAGCTCGCCCACGGTGATGTAGGTGAAGCCCATGGTGATGACGGTGCCGACGACCGTGCCGATGGACACGATGAGGGTGGGCACCCACTTGCGGAAGGAGAGGATGGTGATGAGGAAGATGGCCGCGAAGGCCAGCAGCGACACCGGCTGGAGCGACTCCTCGATGGCGTACGAGTCGTCCACCGCCGTCTTGTAGGAGCCCGTGAAGCCGTAGGCGACGACCTTGTCGTTGCCCATCAGGTCATAGTCTTCCTTGAGCTCCACCCCGCCGGACTTCTCCGTCTTGGCGTAGGCGCCCAGCTTCGCGCGCAGCTGCTCCACGAAGACCTTGGTCTGGCCCAGCTGGTTGGCGTCCCACATCGGCTTGATGAGGATGAGGACCATCTTGCGGTCGCTCGAGATGTAGTAGTCATCCCGGATGCTCTTCTTGCCGACACTGCTGTACTTCTCGACGAGGTCCGACAGGTCGAGCTTCACCGGCTCGGTCTTCTGGATCTCGATGAAGAAGGGGTTGTTGCGGCGCAGCTGATCCTTCAGGTAGGCCATGACGCGGGCCTTGCCCTCGGTCAGGTCCTCCGTCTTGATGAAGAGGCCCATGTTCTGCTGCACGAACTCGACGGGCACCTTGTAGGTGATGAAGCGGACGTGCTCCTTGTCCGCCAGCAGGTCCGCCGCGATGTCGTCGGCGACCTTCTTGAGCGTGGCCTCGTTCTCTCCACGCAGCGCCATCATGAGGTAGCCGCTGCCACCGACCATGTCGATGACGCGCTTGACCTCCTTCACCTCGGGCAGGTCCTGCGAGATGAGGTCGAGCTGGTTGGAGTTGATGGTCAGCTTCGAGCTCGCCCACAGCGACGCGCCGAGCAGCGCGAAGATCACGAGCAGGACGAGTCCGGGCTTGCGGACCATCAGGCGCGCGTAGGCGAGAGCGAAGCGGGGCGTCTTGTGGGCGGAGTCACTCATTCGGCGCGGGACCCTACAGGAGAACCGCACTCGTCTGAAGCGCGGCGGATGCCTTGGTTGCTTGCCTGCCCTCGGATTCCAACGACGGTGAAGCGGGGAAGCGCGCGAGCGGACGGACCCGCGCGCTCCCAGGGTGCGGCGTGACTACTTCTTCTTCTCGAGCGCGACCAGCTCCGCTTCCTTCTTGCGCATCAGGTCCAGCAGGTGGTCCCAGCCGCCCTGCTTCAGGATGGGCCGCACCTGGTCATCGCGGATGCCGGTGAGCATCGAGTCGCCGAGCACGGCCACGTCCACGACCTTCCAGTCGGCCTTCTCCTTGGCCAGCGAGTAATGGAGCTTCATCTCCTGCTTCTTCATCGGGTGATTGATGACGATGGTGGACTTCACCTTCGCCTTGTCACCCTCCACCGCGGGGTCCTCGTAGGTGATGGAGGCGAGGTTCTTGAAGTTCTCGCGCACCTTGGGGAAGGCCATCTTGGAGAAGAGGCTGTGGAAGAGCTTGGTGAACTCCTTGCGCTGGGCGTCGGTGCCCTTGTCCCAGTCCTCGCCGAGCAGGAAGCGGCCCTGCTCCTCGTTGGCGAGCTGCTTGAGGGCCAGGTCGTCCTTGTTGTAGCGGACGGACTGGACGACGGTCTTCACCGGCTTGGTCACCGCCTCGTTGGGCGCGGCGAGCGCCGGCAGGGCGAGGGCAAGGGTGGCCAGCAGGGAGAGGGAGCGGAGCGCTTTCATTCGGGTCCTTCCTGAGAGGAGAGCTGCTGTCTGTAGCCCAGAGGAACGGCGCGAGGCGCGTGTTATTCACGGGGTACCCGGTGGAGGGCCCGGGGGGCAGGCCGCCTGCCCGTGGGGTCCTTCCGTCCGAATCGCCGAATTCTTTCGCGAGTCTACGGGTTTGACTCCCCCAGAGCCCAACGTCTAGTGTGCCCGCGCTTTGCGCCTATAGAGGCGCGCGGTCCTCCCTCCGAACGCTGAAGAAGACATGCCGACCGACTACCTGTTCACCTCCGAATCCGTCACCGAAGGGCACCCGGACAAGATCGCCGATCAGATCTCCGACGGGGTGCTGGACGCCATCCTCTCCAAGGATCCCCAGGGCCGCGTGGCCGTGGAGACCCTGGTCAAGACGGGCCTGGCCATCGTCGCTGGCGAGGTGACCACCAACTGTTACGTCGACATCCCGAAGATCGTCCGGAGCACCATCTGCCGGATCGGCTACACCGACAGCTCCATGGGCTATGACGGCAACACGTGCGGCGTCATGGTGGCCATCGAGGGCCAGAGCCAGGACATCGCTCGCGGCGTGGACAACAAGAAGGAGCAGGGCGCCGGCGACCAGGGCATGATGTTCGGCTTCGCCTGCGACGAGACGCCGGAGCTGATGCCGGCCCCCATCCACTACGCCCACGCGCTCACCCGGCGCCTGTCCGACGTGCGCCGCAAGACGCACGACTGGCTGCGCCCGGACGGCAAGAGCCAGGTCACCGTCGAGTACCGCAACGGCCGCCCGGTGCGCATCGACGCGGTGGTGGTGTCCACGCAGCACTCCGACGACATCTCCAACAAGCGCATCCACGAGGCCATCCGCGAGGATGTCATCGCCAAGGCGCTGCCCAAGAAGCTCATCGACGCCAAGACGAAGATCTACATCAACCCCACCGGGCGCTTCGTCATCGGCGGCCCCATGGGTGACTCGGGCGTGACGGGCCGGAAGATCATCGTGGACACCTACGGCGGCATGGGCCGTCACGGTGGCGGCGCCTTCTCGGGCAAGGACCCGTCCAAGGTGGACCGCTCGGCCGCGTACATGGGCCGCTACATCGCCAAGACCGTGGTGGCCGCGGGTCTCGCGCGCCGCTGCGAGGTGCAGGTCTCCTACGCCATCGGCGTGGCCGAGCCCGTGAGCGTGCTGGTGGAGACCTTCGGCACGGCCACCGTGCCCGAGGAGAAGATCCAGTCCGCCATCAAGCAGACGTTCGGCCTCAAGCCGCGCGAGATCATCGAGAACCTGGACCTGCTGCGGCCCATCTACCAGAAGACGGCCGCGTACGGTCACTTCGGCCGCTCCGAGAAGGAGTTCACCTGGGAGCGCACCGACAAGAAGGACGCCCTGCGCGAGGCGGTGGGTCCCTCCGCCAAGCTGAAGGCCGCAGTCTGAAGAGCCGCTGAGGCTGGTTGAAGTGAAGCGCGCGCGGGCCCCTGGGCACGCGCGCGTTTTCTTTTGGGGCACGGTACAAGGTGGGCATGCCCGTCTTCGGACTCTCGGCCCTGGGCGCGTTGTGGCTCGCCGCGGTGGATGCGCCCGTTTCCTCCGTCACCGTCTACAGTGACCGTGCCCGTGTGGTGCGCACGGCGAGGGTGAGCCTTTCCGGCACCCAGCGCGTGGAACTGCCCGTCCTGTATGGCCCGGTGGACACCTCCAGCATCCGCGTGGAGGCCCAGGGGGCCGAGGTGACGCGGGTGGACCTCCGCCCCGTCGGCTCCGAGGCCCTGCCCGCCTCCGAGGCCCGCAGGCTCGTCACCGAGCTGGAGCGGCTCGATGACCAGCTCGTCCAGTCCCGTGCCGAGCGCGAGGTCTACTCCGCCCAGCTCGCCGCGCTCGGCAAGGTGCGCCCCGTCGTCTCGGACGAGGCCAGCCCCGCCCCCAGTGCCTCGCGCTCCTCCCGACCCGAGCCCGTCTCCCGGCTCGATTCCTCGGGCTGGCGCGCCGCCTCCGACTTCCTGGTGGAGTCCACCGCCCGCCTCCAGGCGAAGCTGCGCGAGGTCTCCCAGCGTGAGGAGGCGCTGGAGCGCGAGCTCTCGCGGCGCGTCCAGGAGGCGCGGAAGCTCGGAGGGGCGCCATCCCGTTCGGGTGTGGAGGTCGTTCCCACCCTCTCGGGGCGGGGCACCGCGACGGTCACGCTCTCCTATGTCACCTCGGGGGCGCGCTGGTACCCCTCCTATGAGCTGCGGCTCGAGCCCGAGTCCAACCGTGTCCAGGTGGCCTTCTCCGGCCTCGTGAGCCAGGAGACCGGCGAGGACTGGGAGGACGCGGCGCTCTCGCTCAGCACGGCCATCCCTTCCACCGCCACCACCGCGCCGAAGCTCTCCACCTGGAAGATCGGGCAGCGCGAGCGCTTCATCCCCACGCCCACGCCGCTCCCCGACTCCTGGCGCTCCCCACCGCCCGCGCCTCCAGCTCCTCCCGAGGAGCCAAAGGCGGACGCACGGCTCCGGGAGCGACTGCTCGCGCTCACCGGCCACCCCCCTCCGACGACGCCTCCCCCGCCACCGGCCCAGCCACGGGCCGACGACGAGCTCGAGGAGAGCTTCACGGAGGAGATGGTCGTTGTTTCGGGCACCCTGCCGCGCTCTTACAAGCCCTCCCCGGTCGATGTGCCCGTGGGACTCGCTCCGCCGGAGGGCTGGCGGCGGCCCGTGCTGGACGCGAACCTGCCGGCCTCGCTCGCGGGCGGCTATGCCCTGACCTTCCCCGCGCAGCGCCGCGCGCGGGTGCGCAGTGGAGAAGGGGAGCGGCGCGTGCCCCTCTTCTCCGAGACGTGGCCGGTGCAGGTGGATCGCACGCTGTACCCGGGCGTCACCCCCCAGGCCTTCCTCGTGGCGGAACTGCGCAGCCCCTCGCGCCAGGTGCTGCCCGGCGGGGACGTGCAGCTCTTCGTCGGGGCGGACCCCTCGGGCCATGCCCGGCTCGAGCTGGTGTCCCCGGGCGAGCCCTTCACCCTGCCGCTCGGCGTGGACCCCGCGGTGCGCCCGGTGCGCAACGTGAAGCTCCTCACGTCCGAGAAGGGCCTCATCGGCAAGGACGAGCTCACCGAGTACCTCGTCACCATCGAGGTGGCCAACCCGTACCCCTTCGCCCTCCCGGTGCGCATTCACGACCAGTGGCCGCTGTCGCGCCATGCGGAGGTGGAGGTGAAGCTCGCGCGCACCGAGCCCTATGCCGAGCAGGACAAGGACAAGGGCACGCTGGTGTGGCGTCTGACGGTGCCCCCCTCGGAGAAGACGGCCGTGTCCTTCCTGTACACCGTGCGCCACCCCAAGGGCTGGCGCCTTCAGCAGACCCAGCAATAGGGGGAGCCGCCATGCACACGTTGCCACTGATGATGTTGGCGCTCGTCGCCCCCGCGAAGGTGTCCTCCGTCGTCGTCTACCCGGACCGCGCCCTGGTGACGCGGGTGGAGACGGTGGCGTGCACCGGCCGCGCGCTCGCCGTCTTCGAGTCGGTGCCTCCCGCGGCGGATCCCTCCAGCTTCCGCGCCCGTTCCGAGGACGCCGCCGTGGAGAGCCTCGTGGCCGAGGAGCGCACCCTGGAGGGCCAGTTCGCCCCCGAGATGGAGGCGCTGGGCAAGAAGCGCCAGGCCCTGGAGCGCGAGATGGCGGAGCTGGTGGACGCCCGCGCGCGCGACGAGGCGTTGCGGAAGCTGGGCGAGGGACTCTCCGACGTGGCCGTGCAGCGCGTGACGCGGGAGCTCGCCGCGCCGAGGCCGGACCCCCGTGCGTGGGCCTCCGCCTTCGACGCCGCGCTGGACACCCGGTTGCGTGCCGCCTCCGAGGTGGCTGGACGGGCCGCCCGCATGCGCGAGGTGCAGCGGGAGTTGGACGCGCTGGGCGAGCGGGAGGGGTACCTGGGGGCCTCGTCCGCGCGCATGGAGCGGCGGGTGGAGGTGCGGCTGGCGTGCTCCTCCGAGGGCCGCGCCCGGGTGGAGCTCCAGTACGTGGTGGGCGGCGCGGGGTGGACTCCTTCCTACGAGGCGCGCCCCGACGAGGCGGGGGGCCGCGTGGAACTCTCCACCTTCGCCACCGTGCGCCAGTCCACCGGAGAGGACTGGGCCGGGGTGCGGCTGGTGCTGTCCACCGCCCGGCCCCACGCCGAGGCAACGCCGCCGGAACTCAAGCCCCTGGGGTTGTATGCCGACGAGCGGGGCCCCGAGCGCAAGGTGCTGGCCCACCGCGAGGAGCGGCGCCAGCACGCCCAGTCGGGAAGTCAGACCCAGGCGGAGACGTCCGGCTCGCTCCAGGCGGCCTCGCAGGGCCTCTCCGTGCAGCTCCTCGTGCCCGAGCTGGCGCAGGTGCCCGGCAATGGCACGGCCATGCGGCTGCGCGTGGCGAGCACGAAGCTGAAGTCCTCCTTTTCCTGGCGCACCGCGCCCAAGCTGAACCCGGTGGTGTTCCGCGTGGCCAGCCTCGTCAACGGCGCTCCCTTCCCGCTGCTGCCCGGTTCCGTGGACGTGTTCCGCGCCGCGGGCTTCATCGGCCAGCAGTCACTGGAGCTGGTGCCCCAGGGCGGCGCCTTCGAGCTCACCTTCGGCCTCGAGGAGTCGCTGCGTGTGGAGCGCGTGGTGGTGGAGGAGATCGCCCGTGACGAGGGCTTCCTCGGCGGCCGGCGCCGCTTCCGCTACGCCTACCGGCTCAAACTCGCCAACTACCGCGAGCGCCCCGAGGTGGTGGAGGTGGCCGAGAACCTCCCCGTCTCCGAGCTCGATGACGTGAAGGTGGAATTGGACAAGGAGAAGACCACCAGCGGCTTCGCGCTCGATGCGATGGATGGCATCGTCTCCTGGACGTTGACGCTCGCCCCCGCGGAGCAGCGCTCCGTGGAGTTCGTCTTCCACGTGGAGGTGCCCTCCAGCTACGACACGGGCGGGCTGTAGGCGCACCGGAGGGAGGGGGAGAGAGCGGGCAAGGGCCCTCCAGTCCGCCGTTTGCCGCGGGCCGTGTGGTTGTCAGTCCACGAGGGGTCCGCATCTTCCCCAACAGGAGGATGCCCCCCGATGAAGTACGCCCGCTCGGCCTTCGTGTCCCAACTGGTCCTGGTCAATGCCCTCATGCTCGCCTTCGCGACGGGCTGTGAAGCACGCACCCGGGAGGCGCCGGCCGAACCCGCCCCCAAGGTGGAGCAGGGCACTCCTCCGGCTCCGGCTCCCCAGGCCGAGGCCCAGGCCGCGGTGGGCGGGTCGGGACAGGCCCCGCAGTCCATCGCGGACCTCGTCCAAGCCGTGAAGGACTCGGTCGTCAACGTGGAGGTCCAGGCGCGTGCCCCCGCCGCACCCGAGGGCATGCCGAGCGACCTCTTCGAGCGGTTCTTCGGTGGCCCCGGTGGGCCTGGAGGACCCGGTGGACCTGGAGGACCCGGCTCGCCCTTCGGCGGTCCCCAGGAGCGCATCCAGCAGGGCGAGGGCTCGGGCTTCATCATCGACCCGAGCGGCCTCATCCTCACCAACAACCACGTGGTGGAGAACGCCATCGACATCCGCGTGCGCCTCAATGATGGCCGTGAGTTCACCGGCAAGGTGCTCGGGCGCGATCCGCTCACCGACCTGGCCCTCATCAAGCTTCAGGGCGACGTGAAGAACCTGCCCGTGGCGCGGCTCGGCAACTCGGATGACATCCGCGTGGGAGACCCGGTGGTGGCCATCGGCAACCCGTTCGGGCTCACCTCCAGCGTCAGCGCCGGCATCCTCTCGGCCACCGCTCGCGACATCCAGGCCGGTCCCTACGACAACTTCCTCCAGACGGATGCCGCCATCAACCCGGGCAACTCGGGCGGGCCCCTCTTCAACATCCGGGGCGAGGTCATCGGCATCAACACCGCCATCGTCGGCGGCGGCACCGGTATCGGCTTCGCCGTGCCCTCCAACATGGCCAAGGTGCTCCTGCCGCAGCTCGAGAAGGGGAAGATCCGCCGCGGCTGGCTCGGGGTGTCGGTGCAGGACCTGACGGCCGACCTGTCCCAGGCGCTCAAGGTGCCGGTGCGCAAGGGCGCCATCGTCACGGGCATCCAACCGGGCACCCCCGCCGCCAAGGCCGGGCTCAAGGCGGATGACGTCATCACCACCCTCAACGACAAGGCCATCGAGTCCTCGCGCGGCCTCACCCGCGACGTCGGCTTCCGCCAGCCCGGCGAGACGGTGAAGTTGAGCGTCTACCGCAATGGAAAGCAGGAGCAGGTGCAGGTGACGCTGGGCGAGCGCCCGGACCTCGAGGGCGTCGCCACCGCTCCCGAGGAGAACCGCGAGGAGGATGCCGGTCGCAAGCTGGGACTCCGCCTCCAGGGCGTGGACCCGCGCATGGTTCCGGACGTCAAGCAGGGCGCGCTCATCGTCGGCGTGGACCCCGCTTCGCCCGCGGACCGCGCCGGCCTCCAGCCCGGCATGGTCATCGTCGAGGCGGGGGGCAAGCCGGTGCGCGACCCGCGCGAGTTCGCCAACCTCATCCGTGGTCAGAAGCCCGGCGGCGTGGTGCTCCTGCGCGTGCAGATCGGCGAGAACCGGATGCTGCGCGCCCTCACGATTCCGGAGAAGTGACCGCGCCGGAGGGGAAGGTGGCCAGGGTGAGGGACTCGGGAGGCCCGGGCACGGCGCTCGGCGGGAGCGAGTCTCCCGACAGGTAGCGCCAGCCCGTGCCGTCGTGGCGGAACTCCGAGCGCTCCACGAAGGAGCGATCCTTCCCCGTTTCGAAGACGCGCGCGTAGAAGAGCACCTGGGCCCTCCCCGTCGTCTCCGGCGGCAGCGAGCGATCCAGCACGTGCAACCGCGGGTACTTGTGCCCGCTGGCCACCGCGCGCAATTCGCGCAGCAGCTCCTCCTTGGGCCTCGCCCGGTCCGGGTGCTGGGGGTGCAGCGTGCGCCAGAGGTACTCCACCTCGCGCAGCGCGAAGGCGCTGTAGCGCGAGCGCATCAGGGCCTCGGCATCCGGGGCCTCGGCCTGGCCACGGTGGTAGCGGGCGCAGCACTCGCGGTAGCGCAGGCCGGAGGAGCAGGGACAGGGTGGGGCAGGGGGCATGGACGTTCCTGGACGACAGGGCCGCGCAATGGCCCTTGCTGCCCCGCAGGCTAGCGCATACATCCACCTCCCCACACCGTATGAGCCTTCTTCAAGCCATCGTCCTCGGGCTGGTCCAGGGGTTGACCGAGTTCCTGCCCATCAGCTCCACCGCGCACCTGCGCATCGTCCCGGAGCTGCTCGGCTGGGAGGATCCGGGCGCGGCCTACTCGGCCGTCATCCAGCTGGGCACCGTGGCCGCCGTCCTCCTCTACTTCCGCAAGGACCTGGTCACCTTGGGGACGGGCTTCTTCCAGGGGCTGCTGCGGCGCCAGCCCTTCGCCACCCTGGAGTCGAGGCTGGCCTGGTTCGTCCTCGTGGGCACCCTGCCCATCGGCGTGTGCGGACTGGCCTTCAAGAAGGCCATCGAGAGCTCCCTGCGCTCGCTCTACGTCATCTCCGCCAGCCTCATCGTCCTGGCCCTCATCCTCTTCCTCGTGGAGCGGCTGGCCTCCCACAAGCGCACCCTGGCCGACATGCGCTGGCAGGACGCCATCCTCGTGGGGCTGTGGCAGGCGCTGGCCCTCATCCCCGGCTCCTCGCGCTCGGGCACCACCATCACCGGAGGCCTGTCGCTGGGGCTGCGGCGCGAGGACGCGGCGCGCTACTCCTTCCTGCTCTCCATCCCCGCCACCTCCCTGGCTGGCATCTTCGAGCTCAAGCACCTGCTGGAGGCCACCGAGCGCCCCTCGGCCATGGCCCTCTGGACGGGGACGCTGGTGGCCTTTGCCTCGGGCTGGGCCGCCATCGCCTGGCTCCTCAACTACCTGCGCACCCGCTCCACCCTCGTCTTCATCATCTACCGGGTGGTGCTGGGCGTGGTGC
>NZ_DASVWK010000069.1:0-6979 GCF_036389735.1 Archangium sp.
GGAATGGCCTGCTCGATGTACTTGATGCCGGCGTCGACCCGCTCCAGGTCCGCGGCGGTGGTGCATTTCGCCGCGATGACGTTGATGGCGGCCAGGGTCGTGATGACCCGGTCATGGTGGTAGTCGAGCTCCGCTCCCCAACTCCCGTTGGGATGCTGCTGCTCCAGGAGCCAGGCCAGGGCGTCCGGGTAGTGCCAGGCCGACCACGCCGTATCGTAGACAGAGACGGAGATGTGGCTCGAGGTCTCGCTCATCTTCTTCAGGAACTTGCTGATCGTATCCATCACTCACTCCGGCGAAAAGGGAGGGGCGCGCCCCTGAACAACCACGTCGAGGAAGTGAGGGACGAGCCCATCGCTGGCGTGCGCCCGCTCTCGCGTCAGCGCGGTCCGCCACGACGTCGGCTGCATCCCCCCACCGATTCAGGGCTTGTCGCCTGCTCCCGGCTCGGTGTGATGGAACTCTTGCTTCATGTAGAGGCTGCGGCTGAAGTGCCCGGTCATGACGAGCATCCGGCCCCACGTGCGCAGGGCGTCAGGCAGCTGCCGGACGGCGTCCTCGAGGGCGGCCAGGTGCCGGTCGGAGCGCTCCACGGCCTCCCGCTCGGCATCCGCTTCCGAGAGGCCCTGGACCATCAGCAGGCCGAGGCTGTTGAACTTCCCCTCCGCCCGCTCACGATCCAGGCTGCGCACGTCGTTCATCCACCGGGTGGCCAGACCGAGCTCCCCGAGGGCACGTTCGAGCAACGGCGCCTGAGTCTGCTCGAAGGGAGGGTTCTGCACGACGAGCGCCCCGGTGAAGACCATGGAGGCGCCGACGGTCCACTTGCCCACCTCCAGGTAGCTGTCGAGGGAGGGCAGGGTGCCATCGGCCTGGTTGCGGCGCTTGTCCTTCAGCTCCACCTGGTAGCCCGAGCACATCCTGCGGAAGTGCTCCTGCCACAGCGGCAGGAAGCGGGCGGCCCCGGGGGCACGCCGGAGCAGGCGCGTCACGTCCTGGAGGGACGCGCCAATGGTGTTCACCTCGTCGGTGGTCACCCAATCCACGGCCTCGGGATCCCGCGTGGTCGCGATGTAGCGATCCAACAGCGCGAGGAGATCCTCATCCTTCAGCGAACCAATCTCCCCATCGGCGACGTCGTCGATGGAGAAGACCATCAGCCCGACCTTCGACAGGAGCAGGAGTTGCTCCCGCGTCGCATCGGGCCAGGCCACCACGAGGCTCATCACGGCCGGCTTGAGCCGAGAGGTGGCGATGGCGGGGAAGCGTTCCCTCCAGGCGGCCAGCTCCGGGATGATCTCGGAGGCCTGGGCCTGGAGGCGTGCCAGCTCCTCCTTGCCAAATCCGGCGGACTTCGAGGCCGAGTACTGATTCCGAAGCTCCCGGACCACCCCGAAGTGTTTGCCCTCTTGGTCGCTCGTGCTCATCGTGGACAGCTCCGGCTGCGTGGGTGCGTGGCTTTCCGTCCTCGGTCGCGAGACCCGCTTCAGCGGTGCTCGACCACGGAGTCCTGCACGGAGGCCTCGGCGGGCGGCGGCGGCGGGCTCGCCCGGTCATCATCCTCCTGCTTCCAGCCGTAGCTGCTGACGAGGTCGGACACCCGCTCGGCCACGCCACGAACCACGGAGATGGCCTCCTCCGAGCTGCGCATCTGGCCCATGGTCTGCTCCATCACGCCCGTGAGCTGATGGACGGCCTGGGTGATCTGGCTGATGCCGGCGTCCTGCTGGGTGACGGCGGCGGTGATCTGCCGCACCGAGGAGGCCGTGTCTCCGACGATGGCGGAGAGCTGCTGCACCTGCTCGTTGAACTCACGCACCTGATTGAGACTGGCCTCGACGCGCTGGGAGCCCTTGGCCGCGAGCAAGGTCGCGGTGGTGATGGCGCTGCCGATGTCCTGGAGGATGGTGCGGATGTTGTTGGTGGCGTGGACGGACTGATCGGCCAGCGACCGGATTTCCTTGGCCACCACGCCGAAGCCCTTGCCGCTCTCTCCGGAGCGCACGGCCTCGATGGCGGCGTTGAGCGCGAGCATGTTCGACTGGTCCGCGAGATCCTTCACCATGGAGGTGACGCGCGCCACCTGCCGCGCCCGTTCCTCCAGGGACTTGATGCTCTTGGCCATCTCGCGCACCTGCGAGCCGATCTCCTCGATGCCCGCCAGGCCCTGCTGGACGGCGAGCTCGGAGGAGCGGGTGATGGTATTGGCGCGATCCGCCTGCTGGAGGATGTTGCCCGCCTTCTGGGAGGCGACGAGCGAGGTGTTCTTGATCTCCTCGGCGGTGACGTGGGTCTCCTGGAGCGCGGAGGCCTGGACGGACAGCATCTCCGTCTGCTTCCTCGTGGAGAGCCCGAGCCGCTCGGCCGAGTGCTGCAGCGAGTAGGCGGAGTCCTTGAGCGCCAGGGAGAAGCTGCGCAGCTGCGCGAAGACGCGGGTGGCGGCCGCGGCCATGTCACCGATCTCGTCGGTGGACACCCACTCCGGCAGGCGGGGCTTGCCCTGGGCCAGACCCTCCAGGGACTCCTGGACGCTCTTGGAGCCCCTCATCTGGGCGCGGGCCATGAGCCAGGCGGTGAGGGAGGCGGCGATGACCAGATAGCCACCCACCAGCGAGACCGGGAGCACCAGGCTGCCGGCGAGCTGTCCCACGGTGTCCCGCGCCATCTGCACGAACTGGGCGGGGGTCGTTCCCACCGGAGCGTGGTTGATCTGATCGATCAGGGCCGCGTAGGCGTCCTGTCCCTTGAAGCCGAGGATGGAGACGGCGGTGGCCAGCGTACAGGCCACGAAGAGCCCGGAGGTATAGGGCATCAGCCAGGCCTGACGCGGCCAGAGGAACCCGCTCCGCCGGAGCATGATGTTGGGAACGCGCTTGGACTCCTCCAGCGCGTAGGGCCGCAAGGTGTCCTCGAAGGCGCGCCGCTCCAGGGTGTGCAGCAGGAGGACGAGGAGGGAGTAGTTGACCAGCGCCCAGAGAGCCGTGCCCATGCCCTTGTTGAACTTGAGCACCGACACACCCAGGATGATGGCCACGCCCACCACGTTCATGACGGCCATGGTGACTTCGATGTTGCCGGGGATCTCCAGGATCCGCACCAGCCGGCCCTCGGGAGGATCACCGGGCAGGTTCGAGTACGCGCGGTTGACCACTCGACGCAGCGAGAAGTAGGGGATGATCGCGCCCAGGAACGGCATCAGCACTGGGATGGTCACATAGCCCACGAGGACCCGGGCTTCCTCGGCGTTGTAGCCGAGGATGATCGCCAGCAGGTACACGAGCGACGGCGAGCCGAACATCGTGAAGAACTGGTGCTGGAAGAACAGCCGACGGATGAGTCGTGAGGTTTCTGGCGTGTGGGCGTTCATCATGGCGCAGTCGTGGTGCTACCGTGAAAATTGGTTGGAAGCCTACACGCCATGCGCGTCCGAGCCAAGGAGCCCCTCGGGGGGAGGCGCCAATACCCGGTGTGATGGCAGGTAGCACGGAGGGCAGCCGAGCTCTCCGGCCGCCAACCGTATTATAGAACGGCCCCGCCGCGACACGGCGCTACAGGCGACAGCCAGGAGAGGAACAGATGAGCGCAGGACCGATGGGAGCCGATGAGCCGGGCGTGTCCTACCCGCCGGCCCCCTGGCCGATGGCAGGCCAGATGTACAGTTCCGTCTGGGCGGTTCCCTCCAAGCAGTGCGCCCCCGCGAGCGCGGACCCGGAGTTCGTGCCGGTCGAGTTCGCGGGGCGGACCCTCATCATGGGGGGGTTCGTGGAGTATCAGCAGGGCAGTGTGCTGACCTACCACGAGTTCTTCGCGGGCGCGATGGTCCGTCACAAGGCCTCGAAGCGCTCCGGGTCGAAGGTGGACCACATCTGGGTGGACGATGTGCTCTCGATGCGGGGGGGGCGGGAGCTGTGGGGCGTGCCCAAGCAGCTGGCGCGCTTCGACTTCAACCACCAGGCCCCCGGGGGGGGCTTCATCGGGAAGATGCAGGATGAGCAGGGGCGGCTGATGGTGGAGGGGCACTTCACGTCGGGGCTGGGCCTTCCGCTCGGCCGGCCGCGGGTGTCCATGACCGGGTTGACCCGGCTGCACGAGCAGGCGCACGGCGCGGTGGGCGCGCTCGAGTCCACACCGCGCCTGGTGCGCGCGCGCTATACCATCCCCCAGGACAGCCCCCTGGCGGAGCTCGGCATCGCGGGCAGGCAGCCGCTGATGAGCTTCTGGCTGAAGGACTTCCGCATGCTGCTGCCGGCTGCCACCCCGGTGCTCTGAATCCGCGTCCGTGCTCGGGACTCGAGCGGAGTGACCCGCTTCACGCCGTTCGAGTGAGCCACTTCACAGAATCCGTGGAGCGTCGGTGGCAGATTGCCAATCACACCGACGCAACAAGGATCTGGAACGATGAAGACCGAGACCGAGAACCTGATCAAGGCCACGATGCAGGGCTTCGCGGAGGCGTGGCGCGCGGGTGACGTGGACAAGGTCATGAAGCTCTGGGACCTGCAGAACCCGGAGATGACCTACGTGCCCGTCGACAACAACGAGCTCATCCGCGACCCGAAGGCACTGAAGGCGTACTTCGATAGCGAGCTCAATGGGTTCACCGTCACCAGCGCCGAGATGCTGGAGCCGGTCATTCGCATGGTGAATGACGAGTACGCCTACGGATTCTGCCTCTACCAGTGGGCGTTCGAGTCCGCGACCGTCACGGGCACGCTGCGCTCTCGCGCCACCTGCCTCCTGCGCAAGCAGGGCCAGCGCTGGTACTACCTGCACATGCACGAGTCCGTGGAAGTGAAGGGCTGATTCAGGAGCCGGTGATGGGGAAGTCCTCCAGGGCCTGCCGAGGCAGTTCGGCGGCCCGGGGCAGGAGGGCGGTGAAGGTGGTGCCCACGCCCTCCAGGCTCTCGGCGCGCAAGCTGCCTCCCAGGCTCGTCACCAGGGCATGACTCACGCTCAAGCCGAGCCCGATGTTCGACTTGCGCGTGGCGAAGAAGGGCTCGAAGACGTGCGCCAGCACCTCCGGCGGCATCCACGCCCCCGTGTCCTGCACTTCCACCACCACCTCTCCACCCGCCCCGGTGGAGGTGCTCACCCGCAGCACGTTGCGCTCCGCCTCCGACTCACTCATCGCCTGCACCGCGTTGAGGAGCAGGTTGAGGAAGATCTGCAGCAGCCGCGCCTCGTCCGCCTCCACGGGCGGCACCGGCCGGAAGTCCTTCTCCAGCCGGGCCCGGTGGCGCAACTCCCCGCGGACGAGCTTCAGCGCATCCTCCAGCACCCCATGGACGTCCACCCGCGTCCGGTACTCCAGCGGCTTGCGTGAGAGCGCCCGCAGATCCTGGACGATGAGCCGCAGCCGCTCCGCCCCCTCCGTCGTCTCGCCCAGCGCTTCCAGGACGTCTTCCAGCTTCCGCGCCAGCGCGCCCTCCCGCGTCCGCAGCTCCTCGCCCACCAGGCCCAGCTCCTCGCGAGCGAAGGAGAGGTTGGCCATCATGAAGGCCAGCGGGTTGTTCATCTCGTGTCCCACCGCCGCCGCCAGCGAGCCCAGCGCCGCCAGCCGGTCCGACTGGACCAGCTTCGACTCCATCTGCTTGCGCAGCGTCACGTCCCGGGCGAACACCCGCAGGCCCGGAGGCTCCCCCTGCCGCGCCACCGTCAGCTCCCAGTGTCGGCCCTCCAGGTTCATCGCCGGCAGCTCACCCTCCACGGCGCCGCGCCGCTCCCAGGCCAGCGCCGCCTCCACCAGCGGGTGTCCCGTCCCGCGCACCCGCAGGTCCGGAAAGCGCTGGTGGGTCATCGGGTTGGCGTGGCGCAGCTCGCCCTCCAGGCTCAACTCCAGCATCGGCTCCGGGTGCAGGAGCGGGAAGGTCGCCAGTTGGAACAGGGGCTCTTCCAGCCTGCGCAGCTCGGTGATGTCCCGCACCAGCAGCGCCATGAGGTCCGGGTCCGGCTCTCCGGGCGCGGGGAGGTACGCGGTGACCTCGGCGGAGTACCAGCGCGTCTGTCCCTCCACTTCCAGCCGGTACTCGCCACGCCCCGCGAGACCGCTGTGCCGCGCCGCACGCACCAGCGTCAGCAGCGTGCCGCTCGCCTCCGGGCCCAGCACCTCCACCAGCGCCTTCCCCTCGCCACCGCGCACGTTCCGGCCGAAGAACCGACCCGTGGGGGCCCACACGCGCTGGCACCGCTCCGCCGCATCCAACTCCACCGCGATGTACTCCGCGTGCTGGGCCGGCCGGGGCGGGGTGGGCGCTGATCGCACGGAGGACGCCCGCGCGAAGCCGTCCACCTTGAAGGGCCCCAACATCATGCCCAGCCCGCCCCCGTCACCGCTCATCTCCGTGAGGATCGACACCAGGGAGGCGGTCTCCTCCTCGGACAGGCGCTGGGTGAAGATGATTCCATCGGCGAAGGTGGGCTCGGTGAAGGCGAAGGGGGTGAGCCGGCTCTCGTCGGCACCCACGTACTGGGCCATGGCGGCACGTGCGGAGTGCACGTCCGGGTGGCTCAAGTAGATGGGGGCCACGTCCGCCTCCCCGGCCAGCACCGCCAGCAACGTGTTGCGGTAGGTGCCCAGGAAGCGCTGCTCGGCGAACACCTCCGTGGGGGACAGCCCCCGCGCCTCCAGGTAGCGCATGGGGAGCTGGTAGCCGCCCACGGAGCGCGGAGCCACCCAGGCCGCGCGCTTGCCCTTCAGCAGCTCCGGCGTGAGGGGCTCCTCCGCCCGGCACACCAGGGCACTGTGGTAGTAGCAATGCCCGCCCCGCACCGCGCGGAGCACCACCCGGGCCCGCGCCTCGAAGGTGTCGCACAGGTCGGCGGTGGCCCAGACCAGGTGCACCTCGCCCTTGGCCAGCTCCTGATCCACCACCTCGTAGGTGGGCGCGACCTCCGCCACCACGGGCCGCCCCAGCCGCTGCGAGAGGGCCCGCACGAACAGGTCGATCCGGACATGCTCCTGCACCGCTCCCATGATCGG
>NZ_DASVWK010000070.1:0-7030 GCF_036389735.1 Archangium sp.
AAGGACTTGTTGGACCAAGCGTGTGAAGTCTTCCTCGTCAGCCTGTAGGCCCGCGGTGTTGTCGTTGTCCCAACCCCCTGGAATTTCTACAATCCCGTGCCCGTTTCATCGCCCGGCCGGGCTCTGTCGGACCCGGTCCGCCGGTATATAATCGTGAGCCGGTGTGAAGGAGCGTCACGTCCGTGAAGGAACGCTACCAAGAGATCGACGAGAAGAACGAAACGCTGCGCGACTACCTGGACATCTTCAAGGACAAGAGTCGCGACTTCCTCGAGAAGTTCGAGATGTCGTGGATCTACCACGACGCAGCGCTCGAAGGGACCGTGTACACGCAACAGGAACTCGCTTCGGCGTTGTTCCCCGAGCGCGCCACCATGGACCCGGCGATGATCCCCGTCGTCCTGGAGGTGCGCAACCACAAGGCGGCGTGTGACTTCCTGCGCGAGGAGGCTTCGGCCACCGGCAGGAAGCAGGCGCAGATCACGCTGACGACGATCAAGCGCATCCACGATCTGCTGTGTGGCAGCACGCCCGAGGCGCAGCAGGCGCGCGCCAACATCGAGCGGCGTGAGCGCACGGAGAAGGAGCTGACCAAGGAGCGCGATCGCAGCGGCTACCGCAAGGACATGCCCCTGCACCGCACGTACTTCCACGAGATCGCCCAGCCGGCGAAGATCCAGCCGATGCTGGAGAAGCTCGTGGACTACACCGGCAGCGCCGAGTTCCGTGAGTTCCACCCCATCAAGCAGGCGGCGGTGGTTCAGCACAAGTTCATGCAGATCTTCCCCTTCACCGAGAACAGCGGGAAGGTCGGCAGGATGCTCACGAACCTCGTGCTGCTGCGCAACGGCTACATGCCGGCGATCATCCACTCGATCGATCGCCAGCGGTACTACGAGTCGCTGCGCGGCGCCGAGGGCGTGTTCCGCACGCTGCTGATGGATGCCATCGAGAACTCGCTCGACAACGGCGTGAAGTACTTCAAGGACCTTGGCCGCCGTTACAAGTCCATCAACTAGGCCGCTGTGCGCGTCGGGGCTCACGAGTCCATTGCTGGAGGCGTGAGCCGGGCGCTGGCGCGGGCCGAGGAGCGTGGCGCGCGCAGCCTCCAGATCTTCACGAAGAACGCACGGGGCTGGAAGGCCCCGCCCCTCACCGAGGAGGAGTGTCACGCCTTCCGCGAGGAGGTGCGACGCACGGGCCTTCCGGTGGTGGCGCACGGCAGCTACCTGGTGAACCTCGGCAACGAGGAACCGGCCCAGCGCGAGAAGTCGCTCGACTGCGTGGTGGAGGAGCTCACCCGCTGCGAGCGCCTCGGCATCCCCTTCCTCGTCCTCCACCCCGGCGGGCACCCGGACGAGCGGCGTGGGCTGGAGTTCATCGCCCGGGCGCTGGACGAGGTGCATGCGCGCACACCGCGCTTCCAGTCACGCCTCTGCCTGGAGGTGACGGCGGGCCAGGGCAACTGCCTGGGGTGGCGATTCGAGCACCTGGCGGAGGTGCTCTCCCAGGTGGGAGACGCGGGGCGCCTGGGCATCTGTCTGGACACCTGCCATCTCTTCGCGGCGGGCTACGACCTGTCGACGGATGCTGGTTACGATGAGGTGATGGCCGAGTGCGACCGGATAGTGGGGCTGGAGCGGGTGCACTGCTTCCACCTCAACGACAGCAAGAAGCCGCTCGGCTGCCGGGTGGATCGCCATGAGGAGCTGGGCAAGGGAGCGATCGGGCTCACGCCCTTCCGCCGCCTCATGAAGGATCCCCGCTTCGTCAACACGATAGGAATCCTGGAGACTCCTTTTCCGGAACGTTACGCAGAGGCCATCAGGCTTCTCGAATCGCTCCGTCGGAGGAAGTAAACACAGCACCCATGCCTGCTACACCGACAGCCAACAGCCGCAGAACGACGCCCGGAGGCGGAGAGGGCACCGAGCCTCCGCAACCGCGCCTCGCCAACCTGCCGGCCCGTGCCAAGCTGGAGCGGCTGATCCGGGTGGCCTCGGGCCACAAGAAGCTCCTCGTGCTCACCCACGACAATCCGGATCCGGACTCCATCGCCTCGGCGGTGGCGCTCTCCCACCTGCTGAAGGAGCGGGCGGGCGTGCAGGAAACCCGGGTGGGCTACGGCGGCATCATCGGCCGCGCGGAGAACATCGCCTTCGTGAAGGTGCTCCGGCTGCCCGTGTCACCCATCGCCAACCTGGACCTGGACGAGTACGACCTGCTCGCGCTGGTGGACACGCAGCCGCCCACGGGCAACCACGCCATTCCCCCACGCCTGCGGGGCGAGGTGGACATCGTCATCGACCACCACCCCATGCGCGACGAGAGCCTCAAGGCCCCCTTCGCGGACGTGGGCGGGGACTTCGGCGCCACCTCGACGATGCTCGCGGAGTACCTGCGGGCGGCGCGGCTGGAGCCCTCGGTGGACGTGGCCACGGCGCTCTTCTACGGCGTGAAGGCGGACACGCGGGATCTGGGGCGCGAGACGACCCAGACGGACATCGACACGTACCTGTGGCTCTTCCCGCGGATGGACAAGCAGCTGCTGAGCCAGATCGAGCACCCGGAGCTGCCCGCGCGCTACTTCCAGCTGTACCACACGGCTTTCGAGCGGGCGAAGATGTACGGGGACACCGCCATCGTGACGGACCTGGAGGAAGTGTACTCGCCGGACATGGTGGCCGAGGTGGCCGAGCGGCTGATGTTCCTCGAGGGGATGAAGTGGTCGCTGGCGTACGCGACGTACCGCAACCAGCTCTTCCTGTCGTTGCGGGTGAAGGATCGGCGGATGAACGCGGGCCGGCTCATCCGGGAGATCTGCGAGGACCACGGCGGCTCGTCGGGAGGCCACGGCAGCATGGCCGGTGCGCGGATTCCGCTCTCGGGGCGCGCCAACCAGCGCAAGGCCGTCAAGCGCGAGCTGGTGCGCCGCTTCCTCGAGGCCTTCGGAGTGGCGGATGAGCGGCCGGTGGCGCTGCTGTCCGCGCCGTCGCCTTGATTTATTGGGACCACAACGCGGCGGCGCCGGTGCGCCCGCGAGTGGCCACGCTGCTGGCGCGGGCCTACTCCGAGGGCGGCTGGGGCAATGCCTCCAGTGTGCACCGGAGCGGGCGCGAGGCCCGGGGCCGGCTGGACGCGGCGCGGGCGCGGGTGGCGCGAGTGCTGGGCTGTGAGCCGAAGGAGGTGTGCTTCACCGGCTCGGGCTCGGAGGCGGACGCGCTGGCGCTGAAGGGCACCTGGCTGGGGCGCAAGGAGCAGCGACGGCGGCGGGTGGTGACGTCGACCCTGGAGCACCCGGCGGTGCTGGCGGCGCTGAAGCAGTTGGAGGCACTGGGCGCGGAGGTGGTACGGGTGCGCCCGGGGCGGGACGGCCGGGTGCCCCTGGAGGCACTGCTGGAGGCGCTGACGCCGGAGACACTGCTGTGCTCGTTGATGTGGGCGAACAACGAGACGGGCGTGGTGCAGCCGGCCGCGGAGGTGTCGCGGGCCTGCCGTCAGCGAGGCATCCTGTTCCACACGGATGCGGTGCAGGCGGTGGGAAAGCTGCCGACGAACTTGCGCGAGGTGGACGCGGATCTGCTGGCGCTGTCGGCGCACAAGTTTGGCGGGCCAGCGGGAGCGGGCGTGCTGGTGGTGCGCAAGGGCATGGAGGTGCAGGCGCTGACACCGGGGCACCAGGAGGCGGGCCTGCGAGGCGGGACACAGAACGTGCCCTACGCGGAGGCCCTCGCGCTGGCACTGGAGCTGGCCCACGAGGAGCAGCCGGCGCACGCGGCGCGGGTGGAGGCCCTGCGAGACACCTTCGAGCGCGAGGTGCGCACCCTCGTCCCGGACGTGACGGTGAACGGAGAGGGAGCGCGGGTGCCGAACACGAGCAATCTGTGCTTCCACGGGGCGGACGGAGAGTCGCTGCTGATCGCCCTGGACCTGGAGGGCATCTGCGTGTCCTCGGGAGCGGCGTGCGCGTCGGGGACGCTGACGCCCTCGCACGTGCTGCTGGCGATGGGCCTCACGCCAGCGCAGGCCCACGGCTCGCTGCGCTTCTCCCTGGGACCCGAGACGACGGAAGCGGACGTGGCCAGGGTGGTGGAGGCCCTGACCACACACGTGCCGAGGGCGCGAGCCCTCAACGGGGAGTAACCCCGCTCCGAGTCCGAGGCACTAAACCGGGAGCCCCGTGATTCCTCCCCCGCGCCCCGGACTCACCACTTCTGATCGGGGAGCTGTTTCTCGCGAACTTCCCCGGGGGGCTGGCCGTAGCCCGGCATGCCCTCATGGGACTCATGGGGGCTGGTGGACGGCTTGCCCTCGGACTTGCGGTCCGTGTCGGCCTCTCGGGTGAGCTCCTGGGGCTTCTTCTCCTGCTCGGTCGCCATGTCGAATCCTCCCTCGCGCAGGAGAAGATCGACATGAAGCGGACAAACGGCATCCCGAGACGGAGCAGGCAGGGGAGCGGTGCCCCTCACCCCCGCCCTTTCAGGTCGTATCGCTGATGCCGAAGAGCCCACGCACCACGGCGGCGATGGCCAGCGGCGTGCCCACGCGCTCGTCGTAGTGGGGCGTGAGCGCCTCCGCGAAGGCCTCGGCCGAGGGGAAGCGGTCCTCGGGGTTCACGGCGAAGCCCCGGTGGATGATCTCATCCAGCGCCTCGGGAATCTCCGGACGGATGAGGCTGGGGGGCATGTAGTCCCGGTAGACGATCTTCGTGAAGACCTCTTCGGGGGTGGAGCCGGTGAAGGGGCGCTGCAGCGTCAGCAGCTCGTACAGCACGACGGTGGCGGCCCACAGGTCCACGTGCGGCGAGAGGGCGCCCTGCAGGGACTCGGGCGAGAGGTAGTAGGGCTTGCCGAGCACCTCACCGCCCTGGAGCACGCCGTCCACGCGCAGGCGGGCCACGCCGAAGTCGCCCAGCTTGATGTCGCCCAGCCGCGAGATGAACAGGTTGGAGGGCG
The DNA here is from genome assembly GCF_036389735.1 of Archangium sp. Lineage (GTDB taxonomy): Bacteria > Myxococcota > Myxococcia > Myxococcales > Myxococcaceae > Archangium. The sequence continues at coordinate 4,956 of NZ_DASVWK010000070.1, forward strand.
AGATGTCGCAGTGGACGATGCCCAGCGACGTGCCCTCGTCGTCCGTGGCGGCGTGGGCGTAGGCCAGGGCCTCGAGCAGCACGCGCCCCAGATAGATGGAGAAGTCCAGGGGCAGGTGGATGCCGCGATGCTTGCAGCGGCGGAGGATGTGCCCCAGGTCCCTCCCGTCCACCAGGTCCATGACGATGAAGTACTGGCCGTCCACCATGCCCACGTCGAGCACCTGGGCGATGTTGGGATGATCCAGCAGCTTGGTGAGGCGGGCCTCGGAGGCGAAGAGGGCGACGGAGGCCGGATCCTTCGTGAGGGCGGGCAGCAGCCGCTTGAGGGCCACCGTCCAGCCCTGACGCGGCCCGGAGCGGACGCGGGCGCGGAAGACCTCGGCCATTCCCCCCTTGCCGAGCAGCGTCTGGATTTCGTAGTTGCCGAGGATTCGGGGAGCCCGCGGCGTCGGAGAGGTGCTCACGCGCTCACGGTCCCGTTTGTGGCCGACGGCCAGCGGGGCTCCTGTAGTTCTCGACGGCTTGATTGGTGAGGGCCACGTACTCGACGTCCGAGCCCAGGAGGCGATCCAGCTCGGTGTCCTGGCGCGAGCTCTCGGGGATGGCGAAGCCGAGCTTCACGGCCTGCCGCAGCGACTCCAACGCCCGCCGCTTGTCGCCGAGTTGGCTGTAGGCGCACGCCAGGTGGTAGGGGATGCTCGGCTCGCGCGGGTTGAGGGCGCGCGCCCGCATCAGGGCGGCGATGGCGTCCTGCGCCTGTCCGCCCATGAGGTGGGCGGTGCCCAGCCCGAAGAAGGCCACCCAATTGTGGTCGTCGAGGAAGATGCTCCGCTCGAACTCGGCCACCGAGCCGCTCAAGTCCTTCGTCCCCAGCAGCCGGTTGCCCTTCTCCAGGGCCTCCTTGGCGGCCTCGGGGTTGCGCTTCTCGGTGCGCAGGCTCGCCACCGAGGAACCCCCACTGCGCGCCGGAGCCACCGGGGCCGCCGCCGCGGGCGCCTCCGACGCGGGCTGAAGCAGGAACAGGCCGCTCTTGCCCAGCATCAGCGACTGACAGCCCGCCCGTGGCTGAACGAACGCCGTCAACGTGTGATCCACCGGGCTGTAGAAGGCGACCAGGGCCACCGTGTCCGTTGCGGGGCACGAGGGCCCCTGAAGGCACAGGGTGAGCTTGCCCACCAGCACGTTGCCCTGGAACTCGCCCTCCAGCACCGGACTCCGGGGGGCCAGGCCACAGACTCCCGCCTCGGAGGCCCGCCCCACGAGCCGCTCGCCCTGGGTGCTCAGCTCCACCCGCCCCAGCTCGCCTGCCTGGTAGCTTCCCGAGAGGCTGACACCCGCCCACGCGGAGCCTGGGGCTGCGGCGACGAAGGCCGCGAGACCGATTGTTCTGGATGCGGACGTCATGAGTGGGGGCGTCGTCATCATAGGAGCCGGCCGGCTGCCTTGTAAACGCGCAGCTATGGCTTGACCCATCCCCCGGGCGTTCTTATCATTCCTCCAGGCATTCCTGGGTTTCTCCAGGAGTTTCAGGGTTTTGTAGTTGGGAAAGGTTGAGTAGACGGGCTGTCCCCTGCGGGGCGCGTGATGCCCAGCAGAAATTCGAACCGATACGTCCATCACGGGGTCCGTTTCGGGTTCCATGTGCAAGCCCTCCCCTCGCGGGATGAGGGAAGCCTACGGCGCCACGACTTCGAACCCCACCTGGCTTTTTAGGGTTCAATGGACGCTAGGCACACGGCCATTTCGCGGGGGGCTTTTTCTTTCTCTTGGCGGGGAGTGGGGCAGGTGAGCGAGACGGTGGCGCAAGAGGGAGTGGTTCGGAAGGTGACGCTGCGTGAAGAGCTGACGGCTCGTCGCAAGGCGATGACACCCGACATCATCGACGAGCGGGGATTGAAGGTTCAGTCGCGCTTCCTGGCGACCCCCTACTACAACAAGGCGCGGACGGTGGCGCTCTACGCCCCCATCCGAGGCGAGGTGCCCACCCGGGACATCCTGATCGCGGCCCTGCAGGACGAGAAGATCGTCTGCTATCCGCTGTCGCATGTGCACGGGCGCATCCTGGCCTTCCGC